>CAYFVS010000263.1:0-2816 GCA_964346565.1 uncultured candidatus Brocadiaceae bacterium
GTCTTCCGTTGTGCTCGTTGTGTCGTTGTGGTTAGTATGTTCCCGTTCTCCGTGTCCTCACTGTCTTCGTGGTAGGTGAACCCGGAGTGGACTGATCCGGGGTTGCTTAGAAGGGGGCAGATGATGCGAGCGATAGCGACGAGGTGTCTGGCGTTGGGCCTGTGCGTGATGCTGATGGCCGGCTGCATCAGCGTGGGCCCGTTCCTGCCGGGCGAGATGCAGGCGGTTGTGGTCCAGGAGTCCCCCCGCTGGTGGGAGACCAACCGGCTGGCGTTGGTGGACGTGGACGGGTTCATCGGTTCCGGGGGCGGCTTGTTCGCCCTGCTGGGCGGCACGGAGGTGGCGGACTTGCGCGAGAAGCTGGAACGCGCCGCCGCCGACGGCGGCGTGCGGGCCGTCGTGCTGCGCGTCAACAGTCCCGGCGGCGAGGTGAGCGCCAGCGACACGATGTACGCCGAGCTGCGCCGGTTCCGCCAGGAGACCGGCAAGCCGGTGGTGGCCTGCCTGATGGGCACAGCGGCCTCCGGGGGATACTACGTGGCCCTGGCCGCCGACCGCATCGTCGCCACGCCCAGCGCAGTAACCGGTTCGGTCGGCGTCGTCATCAACCTAACCAACGTGGAGGGGCTCTACGACAAGCTCGGCCTGCGCGCCGTGGTCATCAAGAGCGGCGAGAAGAAGGATATCGGCTCGCCCACGCGCCCCATGACCGAGGAGGAGCGCAAGATCATGGAGGGCCTGGCCGAGGGCAGCTTCGAGCGCTTCCTTGAGGCCGTCCGCCGCGGCCGCACCAACATGACCGAGGCGGACCTGGAGGACATCTCCGACGGCCGGGTCGTGGACGCTGCCCAGGCGCTCAAGCTGCACATGGTGGACCGGGTCGGCTACCTGGAGGACGCCATCGCTGAGGCGAAGGAGCTTGCCGGCATCCGCACGGCGGACGTCATCTTCTACCGACCGTTCCGGCACTACAACACCAACATCTACGCTCGGACCGAGGCACAGGGCCCCTCTCTGGGCGAGAGCCTGCAGGGACTGCTCGGAGGCGGTGGCCCCACGCTGCTCTACCTGTGGTGTCCGGGCCTGTGAGGAGGGACCGAAGATGGACGAGGCACTTCAGGCCTGCCTGACCAGAGCGCGACTGATATGGGCGGGTTGCGCCGGCTCCGGGCCGATATACTCTGTGGTGGCGCTCATCCTGGCCGTCGCGTCGCAAGAAGGTGTCCTGAGCTGGCCGGGGCTGTCTGGTGAGGAACTGCCATTCGGGGAGTGGGTGTTGCTGATTGCCTTCGCCCTGTTGACGCCGGTGTTCGTAGCTGCCGTGCGTGCCGTCGCCACAAAGGTCCAGGCGCACCTTCTCAGGCGTGCGGCGGCGCAAGGGGAGCCGCTGGCGGCCAGGTTCGGCGCGTGGACGCAGGCCCAGATGGTGGCCTGGATGGTTGCCGAACTCCCTGTGGTCGGGGCGCTCGTTCTGGCGCTGGTGTTCGGCACGCTGCTGACCTTGTGGGTCACCAGCGCGCTGCACGTGGTGATGATGATCAGCTACATGCCGACGCGATGGGACTTCGAGCAGACCTTCGCTGAGTGAGGGCAGCTCAGCTACTGGTCGGCAGCCTGTTCGGCTGGCTCTGCAGCGCGCACTTCTGTCTGGTCCGCCAGATTCTCCAGTATCTTGTCGAACAGCCGACGCGACAGCCCGATCCGCACGTCAGGCAGGCTGCGTATGTAGAGCCAGTACCCGTTGAACAGGAAGGACCCCTTGACCCGCTCAGGCCGGATCTCCTTCCACGGGATCAACAGCGGTTTGTGGAAAGGGCGGAACAGGAGAAACGTCGCCATGTAGAGCCCCTGGCGACTAACACCCACCGTAACGGGGCCACTGCAGAACACATCGCCGAAGAAGGCGCCCCGGAACCGGTACAGGCGCGCTTTGAGGCCCGGAGGCGCGGGAAAGCGCTTCGCCAGTCGGTTCCATCCCGTGAGGATGGACATGACATAGCCTATGAGACACCATGCGCCCACGAACAGGACGACAAGCGCGAAGGGGGCGAAGCGCTCGATGATCTGCATGTTCAGGTCTCCCGGCAGCAGTGCCCGTATCGTAGCGGGTGGGCGGTCTCGCTGAAAGCGAGCGGGCCAATCGCCGGGATGCCGAATCCCGGCGATCCAGCAAATCGTGAGCCCGGAAAGCGGGGCTGTTGTAGTAGAGGGACCTCGGAGAAGCAGGAGAGGACGTGCAGGAGCTTCGCTCACTGGTCAGGCGCGCCGCGGCCGGCGACGTGGAAGCCTACGGGCGGATCGTGCGCCGCTTCCAGGACATGGCCTACGGGTACGCCTACTCATTGCTGGGTGACTTCCACCTGGCGCAGGACGTGGCCCAGGATGCTTTTCTCCGGGCGTATCTTGACCTGGGGAAGCTGAAGGAGCCGGCCGCGTTCTCCGGATGGTTCCGCCGGATCGTCTTCAAGTACTGCGACCGCAGGACGCGCCGGAAGCGGCTGCCCGCAGTGCCGCTCGAATCGGCCGGGCCGCTTCGGTCCGCGCGCGCCGGCCCGCCTGCGCAGGCCGAGAGGCGGGAAATGAGAGACAAAGTGCTCGACGCCGTCCGCTCCCTGCCCGAGAACGAGCGCACCGTGACCACGCTCTACTACATCAACGGATACTCACAGCGGGAGGTGGCCGAGTTTCTGGAGGTGCCGGTCACCACGGTGAACAACCGCCTCCACGCCTCCCGCAAGCGGCTCGAGGAAAGGATGACTGCCATGGTTGCCGATACGCTGCAGGAGAACAGGTTGCCCGACGACTTCAAAGACCGT
>CAYFVS010000264.1:0-2713 GCA_964346565.1 uncultured candidatus Brocadiaceae bacterium
GACGGCCTGTGCCACCCGGGCGGCCTCGACGGCGTATGAGGGCATCGTCAGCAGGGCGCCGTGCAAGACGGCCCCCGCCGCGACCGCGCACAGCGCAATGCCCAGCGAGCCCAGCGCAAAGGCGGGGCCGCCTCGGGGAAGGGGCTCCTCGATCCGGTCAGGCTCTTCGCGGCCCTCTCTGGACAGCCGCCACCAGCGGACCCACAGGGCGCCCGCGGCGGCGAGGACGGCCACGACGGGCACCATCACGAGGGCGGTGACCAGCGTGCGCGCCCAGGGCCGTCCCCAGAAGGCGAACACGTCCACCAGGCACCTGCTGAGGGCATAGGTGGAAAGCAGTGTCCACATGGCGGCCACCAAAGGATAGGCGGCCACGCGACCCCGCCGGACCTCGACGCTGAGGGCGGCCACCAGATACAGTACCACGGCGGCGGCCAGGGCGTTGCCGGTCCACTGCACGCTGAGCGCGCCCACCTGCGCTGCCAGCCCGAACAGCCGGGCCCCCACCGCCCGTGCCAGCGTGGCCAGCTCTCCGAGAGCGGCCCGCACGAGCGGCTGCCCGCAGAGCACCGCAGCCAGCCCGAGCCCGGCGGCGCCGGCAATGACCCCCGTGCGCACCAGGAATACCAGGTGATCGTCCGGTCCGGAAGAGGACCGTTCCTCGGTCTGGTTGACCTGCGCAGTGACCGGGCGCGCGGTGCGGGCCACGGCAGCGGCGCCCAACAGCGCCTCCCACAGACGGGCGACCACGGCGCAAGATACCACCGTGGCCAGCAGGCGTATGCGGAAGCTTCCGACTACCAGCCGGGCCAGCTCCGTCGCCACCGGCTGGGGCCTGGGGAAGAACAGCCCTGAGAACGACAGAACCACCAGCAGGCTGACCACCATCAAGGGGGCGCACCACAGCGCGATCATCGCCCACAGTGCGGCACGGACTCGTGCCGCCGCCAGGGCGTGGACCACCAGCAGAACGGCAAGCGAAGCCGCCAGCAGGGCGGGCGGTGGGCCGGACATCGAAAGACCGCGCAGCCAGTCCCCTGCCTGGTTGCCGGCTGCCAGGGCCACGGCGTCGCCAAGGTAGGCGGCGCCCGTGCGCAGCGCGCCCCGCATGGCCGCCGTCAGCGGTGGTGCACCGGCCGACGAAACCATTGCGAGCCAGCTGGCCACTACCGCCAGCATCAGCCCGGCCCGAGCCAGTGAATCCGCGTCGGTCTGCGCCGTTGTGGTCGCCCGGCTGCGTCGGCCCCGGTGCCTGCGCAGCAGCAGTCCGGCCGTGGCGAACAGCAGGCCGGTCACGATGCTGCACCATAGGAAGACCGTCAGCCCCACCCAGAGGACTCCGCGGGGCTGCGCCATGGCCACCAAAGGGGGCACGGAGCCCAGAGCCCCCACCACCAGGGCGGCCGCAGGCAGGAATGTCCAGCGGCTGAACCAGTCCCCCCGCGTCAGCCCCATCCAGGCGCCAAGCATACCGACCAGCACACCGCTGGACACCAGCACCAGTTCCAGCCCGCCGTCTGTGAGTCGGGCCGGCACCCAGACCGCCAGGCACGCCGCCCCTCCCAGCAGCGCCAACACCCACAGCAAGCGCACCGCCTCCAGGCAGTCGTCGGGCAGCGACTTGCGCTGCTGCCACGCGATGACCATGCCGGCCAGCAGTGCGGGCAGCAGGGCGACGCACTCCCACAGGGCGGCGTTCTGCCACAGGTCGTGAAACGCCCCGCCGGGCGGCGCCTGCTGGTCCACGCGCCATGCGACGAAGGCCACCGCCGCCCCCGCCAGAACCAGCCACACCAGCCCTATGCTCAGCCGGCGTCGCAGGCTGTGCCCGCCCCGCACGAGCCATTCCCACGACAGGGCGAAGCCGGCCGCGCAGAGCACCACCGCAACCATTCCCGCCTGGTAGGCGGCGGAGGAATCGCGAACGACCTGCAGCCGGCGCGGCACCAGCGGGCGGCCGTGCGCCGGTTCCAACAGCAGCAGCAGAAGGAAGATGACGCTGGCCACAGCCGCCGTGCGAGCCGCCCAACCGACGCCTCTCAGCGCCTGCACGAAGACGATGCACCCCCCCAGCCCCAACAGGCCGAACACGAAGAAGCCCGTCAGTACGCTGTGGGCCGGTGCGCCGTAGACGAAGCGAATGGCTGCGCGCAGAAGAGAGGCCTGTACAGCCAGAATGGCGGCCGTCAGGCCGGCCAGGCCGAAGGCCCACCGGCAGGCGCTGCTCGCGGGGCTGCCTGCGACGACGCTGCGGCGCAGGATGAGGATGATCACCGCGCAGTCAAACGCCAGCAGGGCGCTCCTCCAGGCCACAGGGCGCGTACCGGCGGCCACGGCGAGCACCAGCGATCCCACCGCCAGCGCGCCGGCACCCGTGCCGCTGAACAGCAGCCAGCGGGCCAGCCACCGGGACGCTGCCGACCGGGCGGAGGGCGGCAGGGGAACGGCCATGGCGTGGTCCAGCGTTTCCTCGCCCGGCAGGTGACCGGGGCGCTCCGGCGGCGGGCGGACGGCGCCAGGCCGGTCCTCCGTGGGCGGTTCGTTGGGATGGCGGGCTGCGTCCGAGTGGCCGTCCATGGTCGGCTCCTGGCAGCAGGGGGACCCGCCGGGCGCCTACTCGCCTATGCCGGTCTTCTGCTTCAGGGAGTTGATCTTATCGCGCAGTCGGGCGGCCATCTCGTAGTTCTCCCGCCGTATGGCCACTTCCTGTTCG
>CAYFVS010000265.1:0-25942 GCA_964346565.1 uncultured candidatus Brocadiaceae bacterium
CGTTGTTCCGCTTCGGCTACGGGCTCAGCTACACAAGCTTCGCCTACTCGGACCTGGAACTCAGCGCGGAGCAGATCTCCGCCGAGGAGCCGCTGACCGTGCGCGTGACCGTTCGGAACGCCGGCGAGAAGGCGGGGGACGAGGTCGTGCAGCTCTACGTGCGCGACGAGGAGGCGTCCGTTCCCGTGCCACGCCATCACCTGGAGGGGTTTCAGCGGATCCACCTGGCGCCGGGAGAGAGGCGGACCGTCTCGTTCGCACTGCTGCCGGAGCAGCTCGCCGCCTATGACGACGAGGGCAATCCCTTCGTTGAGCCGGGGGAGTTCACCATCTCGGTGGGCGGCGGCCAGCCGGACGATCCCTCATCAGGTGCTGTCCAGGCCGTCCTGACTGTCACGGCCTGAAGCCGGGCGGCGTTGGGGGAGGCTTCGGCCCGCTCGTCTTGACGGCTCCGGAGCCAGTGCATAGAATGGCCGGCGGCCCGCAGCGGCGGGCGTTCCCTGACCCCCGACAGACAGCGCGACCATGCCGCCGGCCGAGTTCTGCCACCTGCACGTGCACACCCAGTACAGCCTGCTGGACGGTGCCTGCCGCGTCAGCGAAACTGCCCGCACGGCCGCCCGCCTCGGGATGCCCGCCGTCGCCATGACCGACCATGGCAACATGTTCGGCGTGGTGGACTTCTACCACGCCATGCGGGCGCACGGCGTCAAGCCAATCATCGGCTACGAGGCTTACTTCACCCCCGGCGATCGGCGCACCCGCGGCGGGGGGCCGAAGGCGCAGGACCTCTACCACCTGACGCTGATGGCGGCGGACCAGACCGGCTACCGCAACCTGCTCAAGCTGGCCAGCCTGGCTTACCTGGAAGGGCTCTACTACAAGCCCCGCGTGGACTGGGAGTTGCTGGAGGACTGTGCGGAGGGTGTCGTCTGCCTCAGCGGCTGCCTGAACAGCCGGCTCAACGAGTTCCTCCTGGCCGGCGAGGAGGAGGCCGCGCGCAAATGGCTGGCCGACATGCGGGAGCTGTTCGGCCCGGAGCGTTTCTACGTCGAGCTGCAGGATCATGGCCTTCCCGAGCAGCGGGAGGTGCTCGCGCCGGCCGTGCGCCTGGCCGGGCAGGTGGGCGTTCCCCTGGTGGCCACCAACGACTGCCACTACCTGGAGGCGGACGACCGGGGCTGGCACGACGTGCTGCTGTGCATCAGCACGCACGCGACGCTGGACGAGGCAGACCGGTTTCGGATGGCGACGGACCAGATCTACTTCAAGACGCCGCAGGAGATGGCGTCGGCGTTCGCGGACCATCCGGAGGCGCTCCGTAACACCTTGCGCATAGCGGAGATGTGTGAGCTGGAGCTGGACACGGTCCGGAAGTATCCCACCTTCCGCGCCCCCGAGCGCACGCCGGAGGAGAACCCGGCCCTGCTGCGGGAGCTGACCCGGCGCGGGCTGGAGGAGCGCTGCGGCGAGCTGTCCGACGAGGCGCGGGAGCGGCTGGACTACGAGCTGGGCGTCATCGAGCAGATGGGCTACGTGGACTACTTCCTCATAGCATGGGACGTGGTGCGCTTCGCCCGGGAGCAGGACATCCCCGTCGGCCTGCGGGGCAGCGGCCAGGCCAGCCTGGTCAACCACGCCCTGGGGCTGACCGAGCTGAACCCGCTGGAGTACGACCTGATCTTCAACCGCTTCTGTGACCCGGAGCGGAAGGAGGAGCCGGACATTGACCTGGATTTCTGTGAGCTGCGGCGCGGCGAGGTCATTGACTACGTCCGGCAGAAGTACGGTGAGCGGAACACCGCGCAGATCATCACTTTCGGCACGCTGCAGGCCAGGAACTGCGTGCGCGACGTGGGGCGCGTTCTCGGCGTGGACCTGGCGAAGGTGGACCGGCTGGCGAAGATGATCCCCTACGGCACGTCTTTGCAGGACGCCGTCGAGCAGATGCCCGACCTGAGCCGGGCGGTGGCGCAGGACGAGGAGTTCGGCCGCATCGTCGAATACGCCACCAACATCGAGGGACTGCCCCGCCATGCCAGCACCCACGCAGCGGGCATAGTGCTGGCTGACCGGCCGCTGTGGGAGCTGATCCCCCTCTACAAGAACAGCGACGGGGAGATAATGACCCAGTGGGCCATGGACGACCTGGCCGCGGTGGGCATGTTGAAGATGGACCTGCTGGGACTGAGCACGCTGACCATCGTGGACCGCACGGTGCAGATCATCCGGGAAGCCGGCAAGGAACCGCCCTCGCTCGGCGTGAAGGAGATGGACCTGCGCGACGAGGCGACCTACCGGCTGGTGACCGAGGGGCTGACGCAGGGCGTCTTCCAGCTCGGCAGCCGGGGAATGCAGCGGCTGTTGGGGCGTATGGAGCCGAACTGCCTGGAGGACCTGATTGCCGTGGTGGCGCTCTACCGCCCGGGTCCCCTGCAGAGCGGCATGGTGGAGGACTTCATCGCCCGCCGCCATGGCCGCCAGGAGGTGAAATACCCGCACCCCTCCTTTGAACCCATCCTGAAGGCCACCTACGGCGTGCTGCTCTATCAGGAGCAGATCATGCGCATCGTCAACCGCATCGGCGGCATGAGCATGGCGGACGCGCTGACCATGATCAAGGCCATCAGCAAGAAGAACGAGGCCATCATCCAGAAGCGCCGCCAGGCGTTCGTCGAGGGGGCCGTCCAGAACGGCCTGGAGCGGGAGACCGCCGAGGAGATATTCGGGCTCATCCTGCACTTCGCCGGCTACGGATTCAACAAGGCGCACGCCAGCGCCTACGCCTTCCTCGCCTTCATCACCGCCTATCTGAAGGCCCACTTCCCCACCGAGTTCATGGCCGCCAGCATCTCCTGCGAGATGGGCGACACCGACAAGGTGGTCGCCCTGATGGAGGAGTGCCGGCAGCTGGGCATCGAGGTGCTCCCGCCGGATATCAACGAGAGCCGGGCCGAGTTCACTCCGATCGGCGAAGAGCGCCTGCGGTTCGGCCTTGGCGCGGTCAAGAACGCCGGCTCGAAGGCCGTGGCCTGCATTGTCGAGGCCCGCGAGGAGGGCGGGCCGTTTGAGAACCTGTTCGACTTCTGCGAGCGGGTGGACCACCACGAGGTGAGCAAGGGGGCACTGGAGGCCCTGATGAAGGCGGGCTGCTTCGACGCCCTGCCGGGGCACCGGGCCCAGCAGATGGCGCTGCTGCCCACGGCGATGAAGGTCGGTGCCCGGGTGCGGCGCAACCGCCTGCTGGGGCAGAAGTCCCTGTTCAGCGGCATGCCGGAGGAGGACCCCGACGTGCGCATGGCGGCTAACCTGCCCGACGTGCCGCCACTGAGCGACCGCGAGCTGGCACGGCAGGAGCGGGAGGCGCTCGGTCTCTACGTGCGCTACGACCCGCTGGTGGACCACCGGGCGCGGCTGCGGCGGTTCTGCACCTGCGCCGCCGACGAGCTGGAGACGGCCCCCGAGGACAAGGTCGTAGTCATGGGCGGCATGGTGGAGAACGTGCGGCGCCGCACCACGCGGGCCGGCGACCCGATGGCCGTCCTGAAGGTGCTCGACGCCCGCAACACGTTCGAGTGCGTGATGTTCCCCCGTGCCTACGCGAAGCACGCCGAGCAGGTCGCTGAGGGCGAGGTGCTGTTCTTCGTGGGGCGGGTGCGCCACACGCGCGGCACCAGTTTGCAGGTGGACCAGGTGCTGCCCCTCGACCAGGCCAGGGCGAAGCTGGCCAAGGCCGTGTTCGTGACCGTGCCCTGCGGGGAGGCCGACGCGGAGATGTGGGGCGCGTTGAAGGGCCTCCTGCAGGGCAGCCAGGGGCACGTGCCTCTGTTCGTGGACCTGGTCAGCGACGGTTTCTTGCTGCGTTCCCGCCTGTCGAATGGGCTGAAGGTGGACGCCTCCGAGGAACTCGCTGTGCGCATCGAGGACCTGGTCGGGGCGGGCAACGTGCGGTTCGCCATCGCCGGGGCGGAGGTCTGAGAAATGAGGATTCTGGGCGTTGACCCGGGCACGCAGGCCTGCGGTTACGGCGTGATTGAGACCGACGGCCGCAGCGAGACGGCACTCGACTACGGTGTGGTGCGCGGCCGGGGCTCGGACCTGCCCGCGCGGCTGAAGACGGTGTTCGACGGCCTGGTGGAGGTCGTGCGCGCCGCCGAGCCGGAGGTGGCGGCCGTCGAAGGGGCGTTTTTCGGCAAGAACGTGCGCACGGCCCTCAAGATAGGGGAGGGTCGGGGGGTGGCGCTCCTGGCGGCGGCCAGTTGCGGCGTGCGGGTGGTCGAATATGCCCCGGCCGAGGTCAAGAAGGCCGTGGTCGGCAGCGGCCGGGCGCACAAATCGCAGGTGCAGAGGATGGTGTGCATGCTGCTGAACCTGCCTGACGGCGAGCTGCCCGAGGACGCGGCGGATGCGCTGGCCATCGCCATTTGCCACGCTCACCACGGGATCGGTCCGCCCGGCACGTGACGACACACGGCGACAGGCAACAGGGAAGATGCCGTGTCTGAGAGGGTGGACCAAGACAGGCGGCTGCGCCCCTGCTGGCCCAGCGCAGAACGGGCTGGGTAGAGTGCGCGACACGGAACGAGCGTCTCCGTTGCTCCATGGAGGCATTTCCCTGCTGTCAACTGCTTCCGCTTCCCTGACATGCGTGCCGGCAGATGAGGCTGCTTGAGGTCGTGCGGGCGATCGGCTGGGTTGTAGGACTTGCCTCAGTGGTTCTGCTCGTGCTGTTCCGCGCCGTGACGGTGATGAAGCAGTTCGGGGGACTCCTGGAGGCACACGACGACGCCGCGATGCGAGCGGAGAAGACACTCGCGTTCTGGACATGGGTGCTGATTGCAGTTGCGCTTGGCGGCCTCGGTCTGTTCTACCTTACTGAGGGCTGCGCGCAGGCCACGTAGACGCCCCCGCCCCCCGGGCGCAACTTCGGCGCACAAGTTCTCGCCGACACGAACGAGGCGGTGTGGTATCATAGCAGCACGTTGCACTCGGTATATGCCCTCACCGACAACTCGGAGTCGGTCGTGGAGAGATACCGCTACGACGCCTACGGCGGTTGCACCGTCCTGGACGCCGACGGCAGCGACGATCCCGATGGCGTCAACGACGGCCAGATGGCGGGTCCGGGTGCAGCGAGTTGATGAGAGGCTCTGCCGCTCAGAGGAGATAGTGACAGTGGCAAGCGCTGGTGATGGAGAAGGCCTCAGCCGCAGGGGCGCGAGCTTGGCGAAAGCATGGATTTGGGTAACGTTGGTACTACCGCTGGTCGTGTATACTCCTGTCTTGGGCGTGTATCTCCTGGCAAGTGAAACACGCGTGGTCCGAGCTGGCACTAACTCCACGAGCCTCCGGCGGTCGGTGAACGCGGCTGGGATCAGCCTCTGTCATGTCTCAGTGACCGCTACGAAGCGTGATGACAGCTTGGAGGCGGCAGCGCGCACTGGGCGATCCCTCCTTGGGACCGGGCGTGTTTCCCTCATACGGTTGGACCGCCGTGATGGTTTGCGCGACAAGGTGCGCGTTGAGTGGAGGTTAAGCGCAGGTGTCTGGCCGCTTAAGCAGGAATGGTCCGGCTCTGAGCCTGTTTACCTTCCATCAGACTGATCCCCTGTGCTGGCGCCGCGTTGCTGTTCGAGCCCCCGGGCGTTCCGGCGCACAGGTTCTCTGGCCGGGGACGTTGCATGGGAATCCGTGTCAGCGGTGAGGAGTTCGACCCTATCGCAGATTGGGATGGGGTCTGGCCTTTGCGCATCGAGAAACGGCCGGAGTTCGCTGTCGTTCTGTCCATCGTGCTCGCGGCCGTTGGGCCTATGCCGCTGACGGTGCTCTGGGTGATAGGGCTGTTGACGGGCCTGCGGGTGCCGATACCGCTGGCGTGGCGGCTGGGCTGGGCGGCCGCATGCCTGCTGCCGGCCATCGCACTGCTGCTCAGCCGAGAGGACATCGTGCTGACCGAAGACGGCGTGACGCGGAAGAAGCGTGGCCTGTTCGGGCGCCGAGAGTGGCACGAGCCCCGCAGCGCGTACGACGGCTTGCGCGTAACGCGTGATCTGGTGGACCGCGACGACGCTCTCCGGGTAGCACACCGCATCTTGCTCTGGCATGGAAGCAAGCGGTCACGATCCATCGTCCTGTACCGCAGCTACTCGGAAGAAGGGTTCTGGACGAAACAGCGGGAATACGCGGAGATGCTGGGTCTCCCGCGCTCTTTCCCCTCCGGCGCACGCGCGATGCCGGGGAGTGGGATGAGCCCATCCGGCCCGGGTGCTTCCCTGCCTCAGGGCAAGCCGCCGCGGACGCTACGCGTCACAATCGAGGGGCGGAGAATATGCTTGCGCGCCAGCACGCTGGAGGACAACCAAGGAGGCAGTGGCCGACAAGGGCTACTGCAAGGCCCAGACCCCGGCCGACTGCGCTCAGGCGGGTGTGCGCACCTACCTGCCGGAGAGACGCCCCGGACAGCGGCGGCGCTGGCGCCGGACGGTACCTTCCCGCGCCATCTGTCTGCTTCGCAACTGGAATTGCGAGCACCGCGCAAACCCCTGCTTCTTCAACGGGCTGCTCGGAGAGGACAGCCTATGGCCTGCCGCGGCTGCGTCTGCGAAGAGTGCGAGATGCTTCAGCCAGTCGCAGTGTCTGAGAGGTGACTGCCGGCACGGCTCTTTGCCTGGACAACCGACAGCCGCCCCCCGGCTTGCTGGCTATAGCGGCGGGAGAGACTGCACAGTGCTGTGAGGAGGGGCTCCGATGGCGAAGCGAACGCGAGCATGTCCCCTCGTCGGCAGCGCCGCGTTTGCTGCGTGGGCACTTGCTTCTTATTTGTGCCTATTTCTGGGCTGCGTCAATGTCCTTGTGCCCACCTACGTGGGGCTGCCGCCCGACGGGGTCGGGCGCTACTTGTACTTCAGCACCCACCGCTACATCGGGGAAGCTTTGCGCGTCATCTTCTGGCCATGTGTTTGGGCCCTGGAGGGATCGGGCCTGTTTCTGTATGCCACCCGGAGCGCCCCGGACTTCTATGCTTCCGCTGGGCCCATCCTGAGACGGCTCGGCGCCCCCACCGGCTGGGAGTACTTCTGGGCTCAGAGCCACCCGCTCGCCTGGTGGGCGGTCCGTGCCCTGGTACTGGCTGAAGCAGTGACCACTGCTGTCCTTGTGCTTATGGTCATACGATGGTTGCGAGGGATTCGTACATCTGCGTTGGCATCGGGCGAGGGGGCGGAGAGAGACCAAGGGGAGAAGGAGAATGGAAGGAACGGCGGGAAGGAAGGCTGAGTCGCTTCGGGGCCTCAAAGACACCAATGCCACGGCTGCGACAGGCGTCGAAGCGCATCGAGCACTCAAGCCCGCTGAGAGAACAAGCCGCTCAGAAGGCCATGGATGGGCACCTGAGGCTGGGAGGTTCCCCCTCCAGACGCACAGAACAGTCCCGGATGCGGCGCCGCGTCTTGCGGCTCAGCCGGGCGCGCAGTATAATCGTGCCTGCCGGTGGGGCAGCAGGAGACGCCGGGTAGCACGACTCCTGCCGCCCCTTTTGCGCCACGTGCTGGCAGTTCCGCCATGGGCACCGATTCCGACCAGAACGAGAACGAGTTCCCCGAGCAGCGCCAGCCCGGCCCGCTCGTGCCTCTCTACGGGGGCACGGATATCGTTCCGGGCATTCAGGCGTTCCGGCGGGGGGACATCGTCCTCTACACGGTGCGCGGCGAGCCGGAGCTGGTTCAGGAGCTGATCGGCCGGCTCGACCGGGAGGGCATCGGCGAGCTGGTGGCGTTCATAAGCCACCGCACGGGGGAGGAGGAAGCGGGCGATGAGGGGGATTAGCCCGGTGGCTCCTTGGGCTTGGTGAACGGGCGGGACTGCGCGTTGTTCTGTTCGTCGTACTCGGCCACTCTGTCGTCGGGGTCGGCCGTTGCGATGACCAGTCGTTCCTGCTCGCCCAACTCATAGGGCCCGGACATCAACTCCCGGCGCTCACCGGGCCGCAGGGGACCCACGTGGTGACGGCGGACCTGGACCACGCCCTCTGTCCCCTCGGCGGGTTCCATGGTGATGACCATCCCGAAACGAGGCGCCCATACGCGCCCCTCGTTCGTGATGGCGGCGAACACGAAGGTTCCTCGACCCGGGTCGGCGCCCACCCCAAGCTCCGGGTGCACGTGGATGTCCGGCAGGTAGTTCCGCTCCTGGTCCTTGGGGATGGTGCGCTCGACATCGTCCAGGTCATGCAAGAGGCGGCCGACCGCGGCTGCGGCGTTCCGGGCGGCCAGAGTGAGGTTTCGTCGGTGCTGCTTCATGGCCCCGGGCCCAGCGTGGTCAGCTATGGCGCGGATGTCCACGAACGGAATGCCCTCCCGTGCGCACGCCTGGGCCACCAGTGCTGCCTCCATCTGGACGGCAAGCGCGCCGGATTCCTCCCTGATCTTCTGGCGTACGTCGGCGGAGCTGACGAAGCCGCCCACGGTGACGATGTCAACCACTGCGACATGCGGTCCACGCCGGGCGCCTTCGGGCGCCTCGACCGTCGCCTTGTGGACTGCCTCCTCGGCTGCGGCCACCAGCCACGGCAGAGCGGGAAAGCCCAGCGGCGGCTGCCAGCTCTGCGGCAGTTGGCCTTCCGGGTCGGCGAAGCCATAGGGATGGAAGACGGACCGCCGGCCGACGACTACGTCCCCGACTTGTAAGCCGTCCACCAGGGCGCCGGCCTCGCCCACTGCGATCACCTCCCTGGGGCGCAGATCACGGATAAGGGCCTGCGCCGCGGCGTGCGCGTCCTCCGTCTGCAGGCCCCCCGTCGCGAAGGCCACGCGTCTCTGTCCCACGTCGCCCAAGGTTGCCTGCCACTGGTCCGACTGCCAGGTGTGCGCGCCCTCGAGTTCGCGCACAAGATCCGTCTCGGCCACGGCCTCCGAGGTGACGACCAGCGTCAGCGGGCGCTCCCTGCGGGCGGGGGCGGACGCCCCGGCCGTCAGCAGCGCGAGCGCCACGGCCAAGCCGATGATGCAGCTCCGGTTCATCTCGCTGTTCTCCTCACAAGACTTGCCTCCCAACCCCCAACGGCGTATTCTACAGATTGCCAGGCCGCTTGCCAACTCCGTGGGCTTCCGCTTCCCGCTGCTTCGGCCCTGTAATGGGGGTATCATGGCGCGCCCAAGCGAACTGGTCAAGCTCAGCAAGCAGCTTTCCTACCTGCTACGGCACCATCCGGAGGCGGCGGGGCTGGAGCTGGACGAGACCGGGTACACCACGATCCGCCTGGGAGAACTCGCCCGGCGCCTGGGCGTCAGTGCGGAGCGCATCCGCCAGGTCGTCCGCACCGACCCCAAGGAGCGCTTCGGGATCCGCCGGGGCAGCATCCGGGCCAACTTCGGCCACTCCATCGCGCTGGGGCGCGCCATGTATGAGGGCCGCCCGCCGGCCTCCGCCGCTGATCTCCCGGCTGTCCTCTATCACGGCACCAGTCCGCAGAGCGTAGCGTCCATCGAGCGGGACGGCCTGCGGCCGCGGGGACGGCAGTTCGTCCACCTTTCAACATCCAGGGAATGGGCGCAGAGGGTGGGCGGCCGCCACCGAGCCCGCCCCGAGATACTGGAGGTGGACGCAGCGGATGCGCTTCGGCGCGGCGTGCGCATGTGGCGCGCCGGACCGGCCACGGTGCTGTCCACTCGCGTGCCGCCGCAGTGCCTGCGTCGGACCGAAGGGTGACTCACTGCTCAGCGGCACGCTGCAGCAGGATGCGCCGCAGGGCGTCGGCGGCTTCCTGGCTGGCCTCGCCTGGGGGCGGCAGCACGGTCACTCCCTCCGCGACCTCATCTGGCAAAGTGGCGGCCAGGCGCTCGTCGAACACGACGCAGCGCCGGCCTTCGGCAAGGACAGCCGCCAACTGCCGGCGTTGCTCCTCTGCGAGCTGCTCGGGATCGCCGGACGGAACGACCAGCAGCGAACAGGGCTCGGCCTCGCCGCCGGCCAGCTCCGGGCCGTCCAGCGTGCGATGCCGCGCCCCTATCTTGTGGAACACCGCCCGGACGGCCTCCCGCTCTGCCTCCTGCGCCGGCCCGTACAGACAGGCGACCTGGCCGAGCAGCCGCGTGTCCAGTCGGGTGCCGACGCCCGACCGAACGTAGCGTCGCCCCAGCCACTGCGCGAACAGCTTGCGCGTCCGGTCCCCGCTGCAATGGCAGGGGGCAACCCGCCGGACCTCCTGTGCCTCCAACCTCCGGCGCACCTCCTGCAGCTTCTCCGCGCGGGCCGCACCAAGGTGGAACCCGCCCATGACCAGCGAGACCGGGCCGTCATGCCTCTCGCGGGCTGCGCGCACCATCTCCACAATGCCCGGGTGGGCGCAGCCGGTGATGACCACCAGGCCGGCCGGCGTCTCCAGCGCAAGGGCCTGCTCGGTCCGTGCCCGGCCGACCTGTCCGGTGGACCGTGCGCCCGGACATATCCGGACCGGCCCGTCCACCGGCACCAGCCAAGCGCCGGCTTCCTCGACTGTGGTCCGCACGTGCCGCACGTAAGCGCTTGGCACGTAAACGCTTACATCCCTGTTCCGCTCGAGGAATGCGCTCAGCCCGCCGATGTGGTCGTCATGCTCATGTGACAGCACGACGGCGTCAACGTCGGCCGGATCGAGCTCCAGCGTCTGCATGTTCGCCAGCAGCGACTCGCCGCTTCCGCCCGTGTCGAACAGGATGGTCTCCCCGGCGCCTTCCACCAGGCAGGCGAAGCCCCAATCCTTCTCCAGGTCCGTCCGCGAGCCGCAGCTGTCGTAGAGAACAGTCAGCATGAAGTGCTGCCCTGGATCCTGTGGCAAGGGGGGACCGGGTGGGGCCGCGGCTGACAGCAGAACCGCCGCCAGGCACACGGCGGCAAAGGCCCATCGGCTGCGATGCACCATGGCGCCTCCCCCGTATCACCGGGTCAATGGTCCATTTCAGCACCCGCCGGGGCTCCCCGCAAGCGAGAGTGCTTGTGACTGGCTTCGCGGCGGCGCTATCATCGGTCCGTCGGCCGTTAAGGTGGAGCCACACATGGGCGAAGAGCAACGCGGCGGCACGGGGCGGGGCAGATTGGCGCGGATCCTCCGCATGCTGCTGCGGCCGCTGTTGCTGGTAGCGGCCCTGGCGGCGCTGGCGGTCGCCACGCGGACGTGGGGTATCGGAGGGCGGCTGGAGTCGCTCCGGCATTGGGTGGCCGCGCTCGGGCCGGCGGCGCCGCTGGCGTTCATCGCGGTGCGGGCCGGGGCGGCGGTCACCCTGGTACCCGGCTCCGGCATTACCTTAAGCGGCGGCATGTTGTTCGATCCCGTGACGGCGGTGGTCTGTGTCAGCGCCGGCAAGACGCTGGGGGCCTGCCTGGCGTTCCTCATCTCGCGTTACTTCGCCCGCCGCAGCGTCGAGCGGTGGCTGGCCGGCACGACGCACCTGGAACGCCTGGACGAGTTGGTTCGGGAGCGGGGGGCGTTGATCGTCGCGCTCATGCGGCTGGCTCCGCTGGTGCCGTTCAATGTGCAGAACTACGGCTTCGGCCTCACCTCAGTGCCTTTCGGCACCTACGTGCTGTGGTCGTGGCTGGGCATGTTGCCGGCGGCGGTGTTCGTCGTCTCCGCGGCGGGGGTAGTCGGCGACACGCTGCAGACGGGTCAGGTGTCCTGGATGCGGTTGGGGGTGATGATCGCCTCGCTGGCAGCGATGGCCGGCCTGGCGGTCTACGCGCTGCTGCGGCTCCTCACGCCAAGCTACTCGGCCGACTCCCTCGACGGTCGGATGGTGTATCTCTGAGCGCCTGCCGTTGCGCGCGGCGCGGGCATCCGGCATGATGTGCGCTCCCTCTCATGGGCGGCCGGCAGCCGCTCTCAGCAAACGACGAAGGGAGTGCAATGCGAACCGGAGACGACGATGCGGGCCTCATCCGCGAGACGGGCAGGAGCAAGAGCGGCCTGAACCTGGGCGGCATCGGCACCGGCGGGGTCGAGCTGTGGCCGGACGGACGTTTCCACCACTGGAACATCACGAACTGCCGCCCCTGGGCCCACTATGAGAAGGCCGAGGGTATCCACACGATAGACCCGCCCCGGCCGGCGCCGGGCGACACGGACTTCTTACTGCGCGTGCAGCGGCCCGGCCAGCGCCCCCTCTACCGCTGGCTGTTCACCGACCAGGGCGACATGATCGCGCTCGGGCACTTCTACCGCCAGCACAAGTTCTTCTTCATCAAGTCCTATCCGCTGATCGAGTGCCGCGCGGCATACCCGTTCATCTGCCTGGAGTACGTGGACGAGGCCATGCCCGTGGAGCTGAGCCTGCGGGCCTGGACGCCCTTCATCCCTCGCGACGTGAAGAACTCCAGCCTGCCGGGCTTCCACCTGGACTTCACCGTACGCAACGCAAGTGGTGAGCCCCTGGAAGTCTCCCTGGTTTGGCAGCAGCAGAACTTCAGCGGCCACGCCGCGGGGACGGTGCGCCAGCGCCACGGCAAGGACCAGCGCGGCCGGGCGCACATGGTGCACATGGAGGGCAGCCTGGCCGAGCCCGAGCACGACTCCAGCGGCTGCATGACCATCTGGGCCCTCCAGGGCGAGGGCCAGAAGGTCACCTCCGTGGCGGCCAATCCCTACCTGCCCAATCTCATCTGGCCCGTCCACCTGACCGGCGGCCTGATGGGACCGCTGTTCCCGGACTGGATCACCCGCGAGGAGTTGAACGAGGAACCCCTGCCCAAGAGCCCGAATAAGGGCTGGCTCTGCGTTCAGGACGAGCTGGACGCCGGTGAGTCGGCCGAGATCAACATGGGCATGGCCTGGTTCTACCCCAATCACCGTTCCATCCGGGGCACGCTGGTGGGCCACATGTACGGAAACTGGTTCTCCGACTCGGTCGGGGCGGCCGGGTACCTGATCCGCAACCGCAAGCGGCACCTGGAGCGCTCCCGCGAGCTGCCCCAGACGGTGATGGGCTCTCGCCTGCCGGAGAAGCTTCGACTGGCTCTGCTCGACCAGATAAACACGCTCACCAAGTCCACCCACTTCATCAAGAACGGCAGTTTCGGCCTGCAGGAGGGCCACGGCTGCTGCGCGTTCAACACGGTGGACGTGGACCATTACTCCTCCTACACCCTCTCGATGCTGTTCCCGGAGCTGCGCGAGACGGTCCTGGACATGCACACGGCGCTGGCTCACCCGGAGAATGGCAAGATCCACCACGGCCTGCCGGGGACCGTCGAGGAGATAGAGGCCGGCGGCGAGGAGGGATACAACCGGTGGGACTGCTGCTGCCAGTACGCGCTACAGGTCTACCGCGACGCGAAGTGGTCGGGCAACCTGGAGCTGATGAAACGCTGCTGGCCCACGGCCGTGCGGGCGATGGACCTCATCATCGGGATGGACTTCTACGAGGTCGGCCTGCCTTACATCGAGGGCGGCATCACCTACGACCACTGGCGGATGCGGGGTATCGTCACGTTCATGGCGGGTGTGTACCTGGCGGCGCTGCGCGCCATGGAGGAGATGGCCCGGATGGTCGGCGAGCCGGAGGCCGCCCAGCGCTACCGCGAGCTATTCGAGAGGGGGCTGGACAGCTTCGAGGCCCTGCTGTGGAACGGCGAGCAGTACCTGCTCTACTACGGCCGCCGCACAGAAGGTGAAGATGTCGAGTACAAGCGCGAGGGGGAGGAGGGACACCTCCGGCCGCGATGCCCGTCCGGCGCCTGCACCCGGCCGGGCGCCTACGTCGAGATAGAGGACACAGGCGTGATGACCGACGCGCTGAACGGCAACGGCACGGCGGCGGCGATGGGCCTGGGCGCGTTCCTGGACCGCTCACGGGTCAGGAAGCAGCTCCGCCTCGTCCTGGAGCGCAACGTCCAGCCGGAGAACATGGCCATCATCAACGGCTCCTACCCCGACGGGCACTTCCTGGACGGCTTCCCGTTCATGCAGTGGCAGACGCCCTGGACCGGCACGGAGTACTTCCTCGCCATCCAGCTCTACGCCGCCGGTATGGTCAGGGAAGGCGACCGCGTGGTCGAGCTGGTGCACGACCGGCACGTGCGGGAGGGGATGCGGTTCGACCACTGCGAGTGCAACAACCACTACTCGCGTCCATTGTGCATCTGGGGCGCCTACGCCGCGCGGCTGGGGCTGGAGGTGGACGGCATCAATGGGCGGCTGCGCGTGAACCCCGCCGGCCGGCTGCGCACCTACTCTGGCCTTTTGATGACCGGTATGGCCACCTGCACGCTGGCCTACGCCGCCGACGCGGACGGGACGGAGGCGGAGATAACCGTCCTCAGCGGCGGCTTGCCCTTGAAGACGCTCCGGGTGGGCTGCTCGCCCGAACCGACGAAGGTTACCGTTCGCCGGGAGGGAAGGGCATTGGAAGCATCCGTGGCCACAGAGGCTGGAGCAGCCGTCATCGAGTTGCCCCGCCGCATCAAGCTCAAAGCCGGCGAGACCCTTCAGGTCGCCGCCCGCTGAGGAAGCCGGCTGCATTCTGTCGTCGGACTGCCGGTCCGTTGTCGTCCTTCGTGGCCTTCGTGTTCCTCGTGGTGGATCCTGTCTTCTCGTCGTGCCCGTCGTGTCCTCTGAGGTTCATGCCCCGGCCGGCCTCAGTAGATGCCGATGCGCTCCGGCAAGGGGTCGGCGGTCCAGGCCATGCGGTCGGTCATGCGCACCAGCATGTCCGTCTTGAGCCCGGCGCAGTCGGGATGGTCCCATAGGTTGTGCGTCTCGGTGGGCGCGCGCTCCAGGTCGTACAGCTCCCCCGTTCCCTCCCCATGGCAGACGATCAGCTTCTGCGTCCGGGTGCGGATCATGGTCATGAACACGGGGGATGCGTGCGGGTTGCTGTTGTAGTACTCGCAGTAGATGTCGTCGCGGAAGTGGTCGGCCGGCTGGTCGCCCGTCAGGAGCGGCCAGAGCGAGCGCGTTTGCATCCCCGGATGCCGCTCCAGCCCGGCCGCTTCCAGCACGGTGGGGGCCAGGTCTGCCAGCTCGACCAGCGCCGGACTGCGCACGCCGCTGCCCACGTGCCCCGGCCAGGAGACTATGAGCGGCACCCGGACGGCCGGATCGTAGAGGAACGGTCCCTTCGTGTAGAGCCCGTGGTCGCCGAGCATCTCGCCGTGGTCGGAGGTGAAGATGACCAGCGTGTGCTGCCGCTGGCCGGTGCGCTCGAGGGCCTCCAGGATGCGCCCGACCTGCGCGTCAATGAGGTCGCACATCGCCCAGTAGGCGGCGCGCAACATGCGGTGTTCATGCGGGTCGCCCGCGTCGCGCTCCTCCGAGTAGCCGCCGTAGCCGGGGCCGTATTCGCGCGGCATGTGGTGCTCCACCTGGTGGTGCGGCTTGTTCCGAAGTTCGCCCTCGACGTAGTTCGGCAGGGGTATCTCGTCAAGCCGGTCCAGGTAGGGCTCCAACAGCTCCTCCGGCGGGTCGAACCCGAAGTGGGGATCGAAGATGTTCACCGAGAACAACCACGGATGCCGATAGCCCGCATATGCCTCGATGAAGCCGATGGCCTTCTCGGCGCAAAACGTCGTCTGGTGATGCTCAGAAGGCATCCCGGCCTTGACGAAGCGGGAGTCCTCGCGGTCGGTACGGCGCATCCGGACGCCCTTCTCCTGCAGCCAGCGGGTGTAGGCGCTGGAGCGGAACTCAGGGTTCGGCGCGTGGTCCCACCAGAACTCCTGGTAGCCGTCGTCAATGCGCCGCTCGACGCCCTGGACCAGGCGCTCCTCGTGGGGCAGCTCCCACCAGCGGTCCCCCATCAGGAAGCGCCGGTTGCAGGCGGACAGGTGGAGCTTGCCCGACAGGCCGCAGATGTAGTCGCAGTCGGCCAGGATGCGCGTGACGAGCACCTCGCCCTCCGGGATGCACTGCCCGTTCTGGCGCAGCTTGTTGGTCACCGGATAGCGACCGGTCAGGAAGGCGCCGCGGCTGGGGGTGCAGAGCGGATTCTGCGCGAAGCAGTTCTCCAGCAGCGTCCCCTCTTCGGCCAGACGGTCTATGTTCGGAGAGCGCACGTGGGGATTGCCGTAGCAGCCCAGCGTGTCGAAACGCTGGGAATCGGTGCATATCCACAAGATGTTCGGTCTGTCGGCCATGGGGGCCCTCCGATCGCGCGGCAGGCTCAGCGTTCGGCGACGGCGCATGTTACGGCCAGGTCGGGAACGTGTCAACGCTGCCGGGGCGGTTGCGCCTCGCCGGGAGCGGCGATATGCTGAGCGCCGTGGAGGAGACGTGACGCTGGACGAGCACAACGAGGAGCGGGGTTTGCACCGGACGCCCGAGCCGAAGCCCGGCGAGGCAGGGGGCCAGGGCAACCTGTACGTCATCAAGAAGCACGACGCCAGCCGGCTGCACTACGACCTGCGCCTGGAGTGCGACGGTGTGCTGCTGTCCTGGGCCGTGCCCAAGGGGCCGTCCCTCGACCCCTCGACCAAGCGCCTGGCCGTGCGCACCGAGGACCATGCCCTCGATTACGCCGAGTTCGAGGGTGCCATCCCGGAGGACGAATACGGCGGCGGCACCGTCATGGTCTGGGACCGTGGCAGCTTCGAGAACGCCAAAGACCTGCCGCTCGAGGAGGCCCTGGACGAGGGCCATATCGAGGTGACCCTGCACGGACAGAAGCTCAAGGGCGGCTGGGCGCTCATCCAGATGCGCGGGCGGGGGGATAGGAACTGGCTGCTGATCAAGATGAGCGACGAGCACGCGGACCGGGAGACGGACATCACCGAGCAGATGCCCGACTCCGCCCTCACCGGACGATCCCTGGACCAGATCGCCGCCGATTCGGAGTGAATCGCGATTCCCTCAGGACCTGACCCATTGCCTGCAGGCACGCCGGCCGCGTCAGCGCGCAAGGTTGCCTTGCTCTGCGGTCTTGCCTTCGCCGCCGGGTTCGGCGCCCTGCTCGTCTGGGTTGGCGGGGCGGCCAGCCCCGTACCGGATCCGCGCCTGGGGGCGGCGGTTCGTGCGCTGAGCGTGCCTGAGCGTCCCCCGCGGGTGGCGCGGTTGCGAACAGAGAGGGCCTTCGTGACCATCCCGCTGGTCCTGCGGTTCGATCGGGAGCAGGCCGTGCGCCTGGCCATAGCCATCAACGAAGGCGATCCCGAGCCGGAGTGGCTGAGTGGGCGCCTGGCGTCCTACCTCAAGCTGGAGCCCGAGCGCGCCCGCATCCTGGCCTGCGCCTTCTCATCCGAGGGCGCCGTCGCTGACGCGGACGCCTTGCGGGCGGCGGCCGCGGCGCACTCGTGGCCCCACGCTGAAGCCGTGGTCGCCGACCGGTATGGCGTGTCCGCTGCTCAGATGGCCGCCTTCAGATGCGCGCTCTGCCGGGAGGCGCTGGCGACTGCCTTCGACACGCTGACCGGCCCGGAGCGCGTGGAACGGCTGCTGGGCGTGTGCGCGGCGCTGGCCCCCGTCCAGGTGGAGGCCGTGCTGGCCATCCAGGCCGCGCTGGAGTTGCTGCGGGCCGGCCCCGAGGCCGAAGCCGCCCTCGACGCCCTGGCTGAGGAGCATCCCCACCTTGCCGCCCTCATGCGGCAACGGCGTCCGCAGCCTGGCCATCGGTAGGTCCGCCGTCGTCAGCGGACCCCCGGCATTGAAAGCCGCTCTCCGCCGGGGCTATACTCGCCGGCGGCACGGGAGAGAGGCCACCTTGAAGACCTACAGGGCGGTCATAGTGGGCAGCGGCCAGGTGCTGCTCCAGCGCGTGGTGCCGGCTGTGGGGTTCTGGCAGCGGCTGCGGGGGCTGATGCTGCGCCGGTCGCTTCCCGCAGAGGAGGGGGTGCTGTTCCCGGACTGCCGCAGCGTGCATACCTTCCTGATGCGCTTCCCCCTCGACCTTGCCTACCTGGACGCAGAGAACCGCGTGGTGAAGCTGGTCGAGGGCCTGAAGCCCTGGCGGCTCTCCTTCTGCCCGGCGGCGGAGGCCGTCCTCGAGATGAACGCGGGGCGGGCGGGGGACGTCGGCCTGTCCGAGGGCGACAGGCTGGCGCTGGAGCCCGTCTGAGCGCCCCCTGCGGCTCAACCCTCCTGCTGGCTCCAGTTCTCCGGGCGCAGGCTGCGCACGGCGGCGCCGGCGCGCCACATCTCGGAGATGCGGATCTCGTCCAGCTCCTCCTGCAGCCGCTCTGCGTAGTCCGGCTGGCTGTTGGCCTCCAGGACGATCCTGGTCTCGGTGCCCTCCTTGACGCGCTCGTAGAGCTGCTGGAAGACCGGCTCGACGGCCTCGCGGAACCTGTGCCGCCAGTCCAGCGCCCCCCGTTGCGCCGTCGTGCTGCAGTTGGCGTACATGTAGTCCATGCCGTTCTCGGCCACCAGGGGCATCAGGCTCTGGGTCAGCTCCTCGACCGTCTCGTTGAACGCCTCGCTGGGGCTGTGTCCGTGCTCGCGCAGCAGGTTGTACTGCGCCTCCATGATGCCCGCCAGGGCGCCCATCAACACGCCGCGCTCCCCGGTCAGGTCGCTCCAGACCTCCTTCTCGAAGGTGGTCGGGAACAGGAATCCCGAGCCGATGGCAATCCCGATGGCCAGGCAGCGCTCCTCGGCCCGACCGGTGGCGTCCTGGTGGACGGCGTAGCTGGAGTTGATGCCGCTGCCGGCCAGGAAGTTCCGCCGCACCGACGTGCCCGAGCCCTTCGGCGCGACCAGGATGACGTCCATGCCCTCTGCGGGCACGATGCCGGTCTGGTCCCGATAGACGATGCTGAACCCGTGGCTGAAGTACAGGGCGTCGCCCGCCTGGAGGCAGGGCTCGATGCGGGGCCAGAGGATCATCTGCGCTGCGTCGCTGACCAGGTACTGGACGATGGTGCCGCGCTCGGCTGCCTCGTCCACGTCGAGCAGCGTCTGCCCCGGCTCCCAGCCGTCGTCCAGCGCCTTCTGCCAGTCCTTCTCGAACTCCGGTGATTGGCCGATGATGACCTCGAATCCGTTGTCGCGCATGTTCAGCGACTGCGCCGGCCCCTGGACGCCGTACCCAAGCACGGTGATGACCTCGTCCTGAAGCACCTCTCGCGCCCTCTCCAGGGGGAACTCCTCGCGCGTGACGACTTCCTCCTCCACACCGCCGAAGTTGATCTTCGCCATCGTCCGGCTCCTTACGTGTATGAGGTCGGCAGGTCGAGAGCGGCGCCCAGCGCCGCGGGGGCATATTGTGTCCCCCGTCCGGCGGCTTTTCAAGGCGCGGGGTTCCCCGTTGCGCCGAGGGGTCGCATCTGCTCTAATCCAGCGACGCCTTCTGCGGAGGCAAAGCGCATGAGAGTCGGCTACCTGGACTGCTTCAGCGGCATCAGCGGGGACATGTTCCTGGGAGCACTGGTGGACGCCGGGGTGTCCCTCGGAAGCATCGAGAAGGCGTTGCGCACGCTGCCGCTGGGTGGCTACCGCCTCTCGGCCGAACCGGTCATGCGCTCGGGCATCGCCGCCACGCGTGTCGCCGTGGAACTGGACGAGGACGAGCATCAGCCGCGCCGCGGCCTGGGAGACGTAGTGGAGGTCGTGCGCGGAGGCGACCTGCCCGAGGAGGCGGCCGACCGGGCGTGCGCCGTGTTCCGCGCGCTGGCCGAGGCCGAGGCCAAGGTCCACAACACCGACACCGACCACGTGCACTTCCACGAAGTGGGCGCCGTGGACGCCATCTGCGACATCGTGGGCACGGTTGTGGGCCTGTCGGAGCTGGGCCTCGAGCGTCTGCTGCACTCGCCGGTGAGCCTGGGTGGTGGCACGGTGGAGGCGGCCCACGGCCGGCTGCCCGTGCCGGCCCCGGCCACGGCGGAGCTGCTACGGGGACGTCCCACCGCCGGTGGACCCCGGGAGGTCGAGCTGACCACGCCCACCGGCGCGGCGCTGCTGAGAACCCTCGCCGAGCCGGCCCCTTACTGGCCCGAGATGGCCGTCGAGCTGGTCGCCCACGGCGCAGGGGCGCGCGACCTGCACGGCTTGCCGAACGTGCTGCGCCTGGCCGTGGGGACGGCCCCGCCGGCGAAGAATGCGCCGAATACAGAATCCGACGTGGTCTGGGTCCTGGAGCTGAACCTGGACGACATGACGGGGGAGGAGATGGGCCACTGCACCGAGCAGCTCATGGCGGCTGGCGCGCTGGAGGCGTTCCTGACGCCCGTGCAGATGAAGAAGAACCGGCCGGGCGTTCAGCTCACCGTCCTGTGCGCGCCGGACGCGCTGGAGGCGATGGAGCAGGCGCTGTGGACGCACACCTCGACGCTCGGCATCCGCCGCGCCCTGTGGCAGCGCTCGAAGCTGGCCCGCGAGCACCGGACCGTGCAGACACAGTGGGGGCAGGTGCGGCTGAAGGTGGCTTCCCTCGGCGAGCGCACAATACGCTGCGAGCCGGAGTACGACGACTGCCGTGCGCTGGCGGACGAGCATGAGCTCTCCCTGCGAGAGGTGCGCCGGGCGGCGCTCAGGGCCTGGGAGCAGCGGGAAGGCGGGGACTGACCCGTCAGTCCTGGTCCTCAACTACACCGACCGGGCAGGCGCGGCGTCTCGGGCGCCGTACGGCGGCCCTTGTCCGGCGGCAAACCGGATCTACCCCTTCTCCAATGGACGCTCCGGCAGCGCGTCTGAGGGCTCTGCATCTGAGGTCTCCTGGCGTGTGCGTCCGTACATCGCCGCAAGTACGGCCAGACAGGTGCCCCCCACGCCGAGCCCGCACACGTAGAAGATGCCCCGCCCGATCAGCGTCACGGCCGCGGCCGCCTGGTACTCCACGCCAAAGGCGGCGCACAATGCGATCATTGCCGCCTCCATGAACCCGGCGCCTCCGGGCGAGGCGGAGATGTCCCCGAGGAAGGTCGCGATGGTCACGATCACCACCACCTTGCTGAACGCGATTTCGACGCCCAGCCCGGCGAACAGCAGCTTGTGGGCCAGGCAGACGCCGAGCCACGAGGCGGCCGATATGGTGACGATCTTGGCCAGCGCCTTCGGGCTGGTGGCAGCGCGCGAGAGGGGGCTGAGCAGGTTGTCCACCTTGGCAATCACGTACTGCTCGAAGTGCTCGTAGGTGGGGAAGCGCCGCCGCAGCAGCTTCAGCAGACGCCCGTTGTAGATAGCCGGCAGCAGCCTGCCCAGCAGCCGTGACCTCTGCCCGATGTGATGCCGCAGCAGCAGGCCGCTCACAACCGCCAGCAAGATGAACGCCACCGCGCCTCCGAACACCACCTTGTACACCAGCCCGATGGGAACGAACCCCACTACGAAGAACACCGACACGATGACAAAGCCCATGAACACGGCGGCGTATCCCACCTTGTCGGCGATGATGGTGCCCAGGTAGGCGGTTTTCTCGCCGCCGAGCGCCTTGCTCATGTAGTAGGCGCGCACCGGCTCACCGCCCACCCTGGCGCCGGGCGTGATGGTGTTGACGAACACGCCGGCCATGTAGATGGGGAGGGCGGGGAAGAACCCGGGGCGGTTCTCAGGGCGCATGACCTGCAGCCAGCGGAGGCACCATAGCATGAACACGGCAAGTTGCAGGAGGGCGGCGGCGGCGATGGCCCGGCGGTCGGCGCCGCTGATGGCCTCCAGGATGCTGCGGAAGCCGATCCGTCGCAGGACCAGGTAGAGCAGCCCCACTACCGCCAGGAGCAGAACCGCTTTGACCGCCGTCCAGATGGCCGTCCGTTTGCTCATCGGCGGCTCCTGAGACGCAGGCCGGCCAGGCCGGCCGCATAGTAGACCGAAGCCCAGGTCAGTTGCAGGTTGTCCCGCACCCGGATGCTGCTGGCGGCCCGGGCCACGCGGTAGGGTATCGCGACTTCCGCCACTCGCAGGTCCCGTCCCTGGCTGAGTGCCATCCGGCCCAGCTCCAGCAGGCTGGCGTGCTCGAGCGCGTAGCGCCCCGCGTCCGACAGATGCCGGGCCAGCCACTGGGCAGCCGACCGCCGGTACAGGCGGTAGCCGCTCTGCACGTCGTGTATCCCCATGCCGGCGATGATCCTGTAAGGCATGTTGGCCAGGGCGTTGGCCAGTCGGCGCGCGGGCGCCATGCGGGCGGTCGAGCGCCGGGCGATGACAACGTCGTTCTCCTCCAGGTGCCCGCACAGCCCCGTCAGCAGGGCGGGGTCGTTCTGGCGGTCGGCGTCCAGCACGGCGAATATCCCCTGCTCCGGGTGCCGCAGCGCGGCCCCCAGGCCGTGGCGCACGGCGGCCTGCTTGCCCTGGTTCACCCCGTGGCGGACGGCCTGCACACGCGGCTCCTCGGTCAGCTTCTCGATGATCTCCCCGGTGCCGTCCGTCGAGCAATCGTCAACGCAGACCACCCGCCCGACGCCCGCGCGCAACGCGTCGCCGACCACCTCGGCGATATTGGCTTCTTCATTGTAGGCAGGAAAGACGACCGCTACCCGGGCCATGTCCGCGAAGCCGGACAGCAGCGGCACCTGTCTGACGACTATACGCATGGGCAACGCCGCCTCAGGCCTCGGCCAGCGCGGCCTCGGCGGCCTCCCTGGCTCCCGTGCGGATGTCCGTGCCTTCGGCCTTCAGAATCCCTTCCAGCGCGTCCAGAAGCCGGAACACGTTCTCGGGGCGACAGGAATGCCCCATCAGCCCGATACGCCATACCTGGCCGGTCAGAGGGCCGAGCCCGCCGCCGATCTCGATGCCGTGCTCCCGGAGCAGCGCACCCCGGACGGCCTGGTCGCCGGCGCCCTCCGGTATGCGCACCGCGTTGAGCATGGTCAGGCGGTGGGGCGGCTCGACCAGCATGGACAGGCCCATCGCCTCCAGGCCGGCTACCAGGGCGCGGTGGTTGCGCTCGTGGCGGGCGAAGCGGGCCGCCAGGCCCTCCTCAACCACCAGGCGCAGCGCCTGCCGCAAGGCGTAGATCATGCTGACCGGGGCCGTGTGGTGGTAGGTCCGCTGGCTGCCCCAGTAGTCGCGCACCATGCTCATGTCAAGGTACCAGCTCGGCACGGGCGTCTCGCGCGCCTCCAGCGCCTCCACCGCGGCCGGGCTGAAGCTGACAGGGGCCAGTCCCGGCGGGCAGCTCAGGCACTTCTGCGTGCCGCTGTAGACGGCGTCCAGCCGCCATCCGTCGGCGTCCACGTCGCAGCCGCCGAGGCTGGTCACGCAGTCAGCGACCAGCAGGGCGCCGGCGTCGTGGACCAGCGGGCTGATGTCCTCCAGCGGGCTCAGCACCCCCGTGGAAGTCTCCGCGTGCACCACGGCGACGACCTTCGGCTTCGTCTTCTTGAGGGCCTTCCTGACGGCATCCGGTTCCACGGGCCGGCCCCACTCGAACTCGAGGGTCTTCAGCTTCCCGCCCAGCCGCCCGACGATGTCCGCCATGCGCTGGCCGAACACGCCGTTGACACACACCAGCACGGCGTCCCCGGGCTCGACCAGGTTGCACAGGCAGGTCTCCATGCCGGCGCTGCCGGTGGCAGAGACGGGAAGGGTCAGGCGGTTCTCGGTCTTCATCACCCGCCTGAGCAGCTCCTGCGTCTCGTCCATTATCTCGATGAACTCCGGGTCCAGGTGACCCACCAGCGGCTCGGCCATCGCGGCCAGAACGTCCGGGTGGCAGTTGCTCGGGCCGGGGCCCATCAGTATGCGTCTTGGCTTGGCGTTCATTGCTCCGTGGTCCTGTGGGAACGAAAGGGACACCATTCGGAGGACGGGAACACAGATAACAGGAACACCGCCTCATCTGCAAGAGTGAGCGCGGCCGCCTATAATGCGCAGGACATCCGCAAGGGAGGACGAGGGTGGCGGAGTTGGTGGAGATTGACGGCAGCTACCTCGAGGGCGGGGGGCAGATCCTGCGCACGGCCACGGGCCTGTCCGCCGCGACGGGCAGGGCCTGCCGCATATACCACATACGCCGCGGGCGCAGGCGCCCCGGCCTGGCGCCGCAGCATCTGGCCGGCGTCCGTGCCGTGGCCCGCACCTGCGGAGCAGAGCTGGAGGGGGACGCGATTGACTCCCAGGAGATGCTCTTCCGCCCCGGAGCGCTCGACCCGCCGGAGCGCTTCACAGCGGAGGTGGGCACGGCGGGGTCGGTCACGCTGGTCTTGCAGGGGGTCACGATACCGCTGGCGGCCTCGTCCGGGCTGACCGAGGTGACGGTCAGTGGGGGAACGCATGTGAAGTGGTCTCCGCCGGCGGATTACCTCGGGGAGGTGTTCGCGTGGTATCTGGGGCGGATGGGCGCGCGCGTCGAGCCGGTCGAGGAGCAGCCGGGCTTCTACCCCCGCGGCGGCGGCCGGCTGACCGTGCGCGTGCAGGGCGGCCGGCTGCGGGGGGCCTCCTTCGCCGAGCGGGGACAGCCGCGCGTCATCCAGGCGCGCAGCATTGCCACCGAGGACCTGCGCCGGGCGAAGGTGGCCGAGCGACAGCTCGAAGGCGTCCGTTCCGTCCTGGCACCGGACGAGGCCCACGCCGAGTACGTCCGCTCGCCCTCGACGGGGACGGCGGTGCACGTGAGTGCCTCCTACAGCGGCTGTCGGCTGGGCGCTTCGGCCCTCGGGGAGCGGGGCAAGCCGGCCGAGAAGGTGGGGCGACAGGCGGCAGAGCAGCTTCTGGCGGAGATGGAATCCGGCGCCTGCCTGGATGCCCACATGGCCGACCAGATTCTGCCCTACATGGCCCTGGCCGACGGGCCGTCGGAGGCGCGCGTCTCGGCAGTGACCGACCACTGCCGCACGAACATCTGGGTCATCCAGCAGTTTCTGCCCGCCCGCTTCGACGTGGACGAAGAGGCGAGTCTGATCCGCTGTACGCCATGAGGGCGCCGGGTCACTCGCAGAAGATCTGAACGGAGTCCCCGTCGCTGCTCTCCGCGTTAACGGTCAGCTCGGCGAAGGCCCGCACCATTTCGTCCGGGTCCAGCTCCGAGAGTGCCGACAGGTCCAGGCCCTTCTCCTCCATCACCTGGCGGGCCTGCTTGGGCAGCAGGGCGCCCAGCTTGATGCCCGTCTTGATCAGTGCAATCGGGACGCGGACGTTGACCTTGTCGCCGTTGCTGGAGTTGGCCATCACCCGCAGGAAACGGGGAGCCTTCCTCTGGCCCGGGGCGCCCGACGGCTCCGCCGCGTCGGGAAGCCGGGCCACCTCGCCGCCGGGGGCCTTCTGGTCCAGGGCGATGAGCCGGTCGAGCAGGCGGTCCGCTTCCTCGGCGTTGATCTTGCCCTCCGAGAGCATTTCCAGCACCTTCTTCCTTCCTTCGGTCATGGTTGATTCCCCCGTCTGTGCCAGGGTACTCGGTATGCTGCGCTGTGGCAGCAACGTTCCCACATCTGTTCCAAGCTCGTCCATTTCTTCTCCTTCCCGGCTGCCGGGTCTCACCAGCAGCTCACGTGCACCTCGTCTCCGCGGCTGGACTGCACGTCCACCCGCAGCCCGCGCAGGGCGCCCAGGATCCTGTAGATGTGAAAGGGCAGCATGGCGCGCTCGGCCGGCCCAGTCTCCGGTATCCGGACGAACGGCAGCACCAGCGCGCCGATAGCCAGCAACAGCAGGATCAGCGGCCACAGCAGGATGACCGGCACGGGCACCAGCAGCTTGCCTGCCCGGACGGCTATGAGGACCGGTGGGATCACGTGCCGCCTCCCAGCAGGTTGAGCGCCTGCTCGACGGTTATCTCCCCGGCCTCCAGCCGGGCGAGGACGGTGTCCGGCTGCTCCGGGGCTTGAAGGGCCGCGTCCAGCTTCTCCGACAGGGCGTTGAGCCGGTTCTTCACGGTGGGGTAGCTGATGCCGAACAGCTCCTCCATGCGCTTGATGTTGCCGTGCACGCGCACGAAGGCCGTCACGAAGATCTGTTCCTCGAGCGAGAGGCGCGCCAGCGGGGGCGGGGCGAACGGCCCCTCCCACGTGCCGTCGCAGTCGCTGCACCGATATCGCACCGTCTCCATCGGCCGGCCGCAGATGGGGCACTTCGGCTGTAACATGTCGTCTCTCCTTCCCTCCCGGC
>CAYFVS010000266.1:0-3221 GCA_964346565.1 uncultured candidatus Brocadiaceae bacterium
TCCTGCCTTGGGTTCGCCTCAGGGGGAGGGCAGGGGGAAGGCAGAAGCCGCTCTGCCAGTCTTCTGGGGAAGGGGGTGATGCAGAGGGCCCAGGGCAGCCCTGGATGAGTCGCCCTGCCGTCATGGTCCACACCGGGCCGCACTAGCGCACGCGCCGCTCCCGCAGGAGGCGCAGTGTGCAACCGGACCGACGACCTGGAGCAGGTCGCCTCTGGATTCGCGGAGGGAAGCGAGATGTGTAGAACAGGCGTGAGGAATGGCTGGCTTATCGTGTTGGTCTTGGCTGTTGCAGCGGCGCTGTCCGTAGCAGGCTCCGCCCTTGCTATGGACGTTGGGGGGCAGTTCTGGAACATCGGGTGGGGCAACCAGTGGCACGACTACTTCGTCGAAGGTCTCAACTGGAGCACCGTCACCAATCCCTGGCGCCAGGACTTCCTGAACGACCTGGCCCCGTACACCATTCTGCGCAACATGGATTGGACGCCCGCCAACAACTCAACCGTCAGGTACTGGAGCGAGCGCATCCAGAAGACCGATGACCATTACAACACCCCCGGCGTCGCTTACGAGTGGCAGATAGACCTGTGCAACAGGACGGGGTGTGACATCTGGATCTGCGTGCCCCATCTGACGATCGAGACTTACGAGGCGAACCCCGACGATAACTACTACACCAAGCTCGCCCAACTGCTGAAGAACCAGCTCGACCCTGACCTCGACATCTACCTGGAGTACTCGAACGAGACCTGGAACGGGATGTTCACGCAGTACGACTACTGCGCGAACCGCGCGGGCCAGATGGGCTGGGGCGCGGATTACACGGGCACCTTCTGGTTCCACACCTATGCCGCCCTCCGGCTGCACAAGGTTTTCCTGGATGAGTTCGCCGGCCAGACAGGTCGAATCAAGACCGTCATCGCCGGCCAGCTCGGAAGCAACTGGGGTTGCCAGCAGCAGATGCAGGCCCTCCAGGACGCGACTGTCAACCCCTGGGGCCTCGACCCCGATTACTACAGCGTTACCAACTACGTCGGCGGACTGGACGGCGCCTCCCCCAACATCCGGTCCGAATGGAGCAGCGGAGTGAACGATTGCGTCGCCGCTGCTCAGGGCATCCAGGACACCATGGCGACCTACTACTTCCGGGTCATTCCCCTCGCCGCTTATGAGGGCGGGCAGCACATCACAACCAACTCCGATGTGTTCGCCCGGAACCCGGAAGCCTATGACATGTACCTGGAATGGCTCAACGCCGTGGACGACTACTACGTGGAGACGGTGCACTACCTGCACGTGAGCACGTGGTCCTCGGGCGGAGCCTGGGGGGCCAAGGAGTACACTTCTCAGTCCATTGACGACGCGCACAAGTACCGCGCCATCTGGGACTACGTTGCCGCGGCGGACACTACGCCCCCCGCCGCTCCGAGCGGCCTGACGGCCACTGCCGTGGGTCCCAGTGAGATTGACCTGGACTGGGACGACAACACCGAGCCCGACCTGGACGGCTACAAGGTCTATCGCTCCACCACCAGCGGCAGCGGCTACGGGCATGTCGGCACGGTCTACGGCGCGAGCAACTACCAGGACAGCGGTCTGTCGGCCTCGACCACCTACTACTACGTGGTCACGGCCGTGGACACGTCCAACAACGAGTCGGGTTACTCGAACGAGGCATCGGCCACTACCGAGGCGCCGGACTCCACTCCCCCGGCGGCGCCCACGGGCCTGACGGCCACCGCCGTCAGCTCCAGCCAGATTCACCTCGACTGGGCTGACAACACCGAGCCCGACCTGGCGAGCTACAACGTCTACCGCGGCGGTTCCCGGATCGCCACCGCTGTCCCATCCAGCAACTACAGCGATACGGGCCTGAGCCACTCGACGCAGTACTGCTACACGGTGACAGCGGTGGACACGAGCACCAACGAGTCGGCCGAGTCCAACCAGGACTGCGCGACTACCCAGGCATACACCGCCGATGCGACGATCGCGCAGGCCGCCACGGCGCCGACCATTGACGGCTCGGTGGACTCGGTCTGGGCCGACGCCAATGCCTACTCGGTCGCCAATGCACTGAGCGGCTCGACGGGCGGCAGCGACCTATCCGGTCAGTGGCGCGCGCTGTGGGACTCGACCAACCTCTACTACCTGGTGGAGGTGACCGACGAGTCCCTGCAGAACGATTCCGCCAATGCCTGGGACGACGACTCGGTCGAGATCTACATGGACGGCGACAACTCCAAGGGCACCTCCTATGACGGGGTGAACGACTTCCAGTGGGTCTTCCGCTGGAACGACGGCACCGTGCACGTGGGGACGAATTCGGTGAACGACACGACCGGTATCGTCTTCGACATGGTGGCCGTCAGCGGGGGCTACAACTGCGAGATCTCCATCCCGTGGTCCACGATCGGGGTCACGCCCTCTGCGGGGAACTTGGTCGGCACCGACGTGCACGTCAACGATGACGACGACGGCGGCGCACGGGACGGCAAGATCGCCTGGTTCGCGACCGAGGATAACTCGTGGAGCAATCCCGGCTTGTTTGCCGAGGCCGAGCTGCTGGCAGGCGGGCCCGACACGACCCCGCCGGCGGCCCCCTCAGGGCTGAGTGCGACGGCGGTGAGTGACACCCAGATAGACCTGGACTGGGACGACAACGCCGAGCCCGATCTGGACAGCTACAACGTCTATCGCGACACCGTCCAGATCGCCACCGGCGTCGCCACAAGCAGCTACAGCGACACCGGGCTTTCCCCGGAGACGCAGTACTGCTACACGGTGACGGCAGTGGACACCTCGGCGAACGAATCGGCGGAGTCGGCCCAGGACTGCGCGACTACCCAGGCGCCGCCGGACACCACGCCCCCGGCCGACCCCACCGGCCTGACGGCCACGGCGGGCGACGGTGAGGTGGACCTCGACTGGGACGACAACACTGAGGGCGACCTGGACAGCTACACCGTCTACCGCTCAACCACGAGCGGCTCGGGCTATAGCTCGATCGCCACCGGAGTCGTGACCAGCGACTACACCGACACCGGCGTGACCAACGGCACCACCTACTACTACGTGGTGACCGCCGTTGACACGTCGGCCAATGAGTCGGGTTACTCCAACGAGGCGAGTGCCACGCCGACCGACACCACCGCGCCCGCTGCGCCGACCAATCTGAGCGCGACGGCGGGCGACGGTTCGGTCAGCCTGGACTGGGACGACAA
>CAYFVS010000267.1:0-5440 GCA_964346565.1 uncultured candidatus Brocadiaceae bacterium
TGACCGATCCACCGGATGTTCTCCCGGATGGTACGGATCAGGTCGCCCTCCATTATCTGCATGTGGTATATGTCGTAGAGCAGCTTCACGCGGGGGCTGTCCACCTTCTCGCAGACGGCCACGCCCCACGCCGAGTGGTCGCACTGGTAGCCTGGGTGGTCCACCTTCGAGTTGAGCAGCTCCAGGTTCAGGTTCACGCCCTTCTCTTCGGCGTAAGGGGCCACGCGCCGCAGGCCGTCTGCGACGGCATCAATGGCCTCGACTTCGCCGACGTGCGGCCGGCGGTTACCGCTGAAGCATATCACGCCGGGGATGGAGCACTCGGCCGCTATCTGGATGGACTCGCGCAGCTCTGCCTCGATGCGGTCGTGGTCGGCCCGGTTGTTCAGCCCTTTGCTCAGGCTCTCGTGCCCGCACATGCTGGCCACGACCAGTCCGTGCTTACGGGCCGCAGCGATCACCTCCTGGAAATCGGCGCCTCGGAACCACAGCTCCACGGCGGCATAGCCGGTGTCGGCCACCTCCGCGAACAACGCGTCCAGGTCCATGCCTTCCTGCTGGAAGATGGGATAGCAAACTGATTGCTTGATCGGCATCATCTGTCCTTTCCTGGGCTTGCGAACAACGGGGTCGGCTTCACCCGTCGCTCACCAGTTCGTAGAGGTCCACGTAGCGGGCCGGCTCCAGCCCCAGCCGACGCGCGCAGTCGAACGTCAGCTCCAGCATCTCCATCTGCGGATCCATCCGGTGCAGCGACCACGGGTGCCAGACCAGGGAGACGAACGAGGCGCGGCCCTCGGCCGCTGCTTCCAGGAAGACCCGGTTCACCTGGAACTCCTCCTCCGGACCGGTCAGGAAATCGCTCGGGATGGCCTCCGGCATGCGCGGCGGCCACAGGGTGAGCCGGCGGGGGCCGAAGCGGTTATGGTCCTTCAGCAGGTTCTCGTGCCACCCATTGGCAGGCAGCTCCCATAGCTGCGGGAAACCCTCCGGCGCGTAGTTGAACGGCTCCCGCAGAGGCGCCGGCAGGCTGAAGTCCACGTCCCACGCCGCACTGCTGACGTAAAGGAACCCGGCTCCGCTGACCGCTTCCAGCAGCTCGGGCGCCCCCCGCAGGCCGTCGGGGAACCCGCAGGCGGGGCGGAACCCGGCGCACCGACGGCGGAACACCCGCTCCACCCACGCCTTGCCCTCCTCTATCTCGCGGACCGCCTCCTCGTGCGCCACTGCCGGCCCGCAGAACGGGTGGTCGCGCAGTGACTTGTGGGAGTAGCTGTGAGAGGCGACTTCGAACAGCGGGTCATCCAGCAGGTCGCGGTACGCGTCGGGGTCGGCCGCCAGCACCTCGCCCGTGGTGAAGAACGTGGCCGGCATCTCGCGGGACCGGTGCACCTCCACTATCCGACGGCAGCCCGCCAGGCAGGCCGGCGACTCCACGTCGTAGGCGGGGATGTAGAGCGTCATGCTGCTGCGCGGCTCCCTTTCACAGCCACGGGGTGGCTTCGGCGTCCTCGGTGCAGTAGGCCGAGAGCACCTTGTTGATGCCCTCGGCGATGGCAGCGCAGTCCTGCTCGGTGAACCACTGGTTCAGCGAGACGCCCACGGCCCGCTCGAACAAGTCGTCGGCCACCGGGCAGTCGCCGCGGTTGTATGCGACGTGGCCGCCGGCCTGCCGATAGATGGGGCACTCAAAGGGGCAGTTCACCTCCGTCGGGCCCCGCTTTCCCGTGACGGGGAACATATAGGAGTACAGGTGCCAGTCGGGTTCGGCGTTCCGCCCGCGAGTATGGCAGTCGAGCCCCTCGGCCCGGAGCGCCTCGGCAATCTGCTCGGAGAGTTCTACCGTCTCCGGGAAGAACCGGAGTGAGTAACCTACTTCCCCTTCCGGGTCGTTGAGCCTCTGCGGCGTGATCTCCCGGAAGGTCCGCAGCCGTCGCAGGACGCTCAACTTCACGCCCCGGAACCGTTCGACCACCTGGTCCAGCTTCCGCAGTTGCACCGTGTCCACGGCCGCCTCCATCTCGGACAGGCGGTAGTTGGTTCCGCAGAACAGCTCTCCGTCGTAGCGGGGCGGCGCAAAGCGGACCGGCCGCCACAGGCCGCCCGTCTCGGCCACCACCTGCGCCCGGTCGTGCAGCAGCTCCCGGTCGGTGATGATCAGGCCGCCCTCCCCGCCGCCGACGATCTTGTAGGCGGAGATGCTGAAACAACCCAGATCGCCAATAGCGCCCACGTAGCGCCCTCGATACCGGCCCCCGGCGGACTGCGCGCAGTCCTCGACCACCGTCAGGCCGTGCTCGCGGGCGACCTCCATGATGGGGTCCATGTCGCACACGCCCCCCTGCCAGTGTGTGGGCGCCAGCGCCACGGTGCGTTCGTTGATCAACTGAGGCAGTTCAGCGGGATCCATGTGCAGCGATTCGTCCACGTCGCAGAAGACGGGCACGCCATTGGCCTGCACTACCGCCGAGGCCGTGGCGAAGAAGCCGATGGCGGGGCAGATCACTTCCGTTCCCGGGCCCACGCCGGCGGCGACGAAGGCCGAGTGCAGCGCGCCGGTGCCCGAACTGACACCGATGGCGTACTGCACGCCGAACACCTCCCGCGCCGTGCGCTCGAAGGCCTGCACGCAGGTTTCGTCCAGATCGGAGTAGTAGTTGGCCAGGAAAGGCCCCTCGCCGAGGTCTTCCTCTTCCACGGCGGCGCGTATCTTCTGCATCGCGCCCTGGCCGAACCCGAAGCGACGAACGACAGCCATGAACTCCTCCAGGCCGATCTTTGGCCGCCCTCTGCCCTCGATTCGGCCCACCGCCTTCAGTCCGCCTTTGAGGGCCAGTTGTTGCTTGCTTCTATCACTGCTCATCCGACTCTCCATGCAACCGCAGGAAGCGTCCGGCAACAGATGCACGCCGCACAGATGCTACGCAGGACCACCGGATTCTTCAAGCACAGACAAGCAGGACTTGCACGTGGCGCCAGAGCGTGTATATTGGCGTGTGGAATACGAGCGTCGCGCTACGCAAGCGGAGCATCGTGCATGAGTCTTCCCAACGTCGTGTTCATCACGTGCCACGACCTGGGCGACCATATCGGGCCCTACGGAGAGCCGGTCAGCACGCCCAACCTGGACCAGATGGCGAAGGAGGGAGTCGTGCTGGAGAACCACTTCTCCTGCGGCTGCGTCTGTTCGCCCAGTCGCGGCGGGCTGATGACCGGCACCTACCCGCACACCAATGGTCTGATGGGGCTGGTGCATCGAGGGTGGTCGCTGGACGTTGAGAATTACCCCCCGTTGCCGGCGCTGCTGGCCCGACAGGGCTACAGCACCCACCTGTTCGGCCTGCAGCACGAGCACCGGTCGGTCGAAGCCCTGGGCTACGGGGAGCACCACGGTCCCTCCGGGCGGCAGTACTGTGACCTGGTGGTGCCAATCTTCACCGACTGGCTGCGGAATCTGCCGGAGGAGAAGCAGGCGCCCTTCTTCGCCGCCATCGGATTCGCTGAGACACACCGCTTCGGCCACGCGCCGTCCCACTTCCGCCGGGATGCCTACGAACCGGCCGACCCGGAGAACGTGTTCGTCCCCCGTTATCTGCCCGACCTGCCGGAGGTGCGTGAGGACCTGGCGCACTTCTACGGCGCAGTCAACCTGGTGGACAAGATGGTCGGCCGGGTGCTGCGCGCGCTGGACGAGACCGGCATGAGCGAGGACACCCTGCTGCTGTTCACCTCCGATCACGGCGCCTCCTTCATGCACGCGAAGGGCACGCTCTACGACGGCGGGTGCAAGGTGGCCGCCATGCTGCGCTGGCCGGGCACGCTGCCGGCCGGCCGGCGGTGCGAAGCACTGACCAGCCACGTGGACATCGTCCCCTCGCTGTTCCGCCTGCTGGGCCTGTCCATGCCGCAGGAGGTGGCGGCCAACGTCCAGGGAGAGAGCTTCGCCAGCATCGTCTACGGGGGCTCGGCCCTGGAGCGGCCCTACGTCTATGCGGAGAGGAACTACACGAACTACTACGATCCGGCCCGCATGATCCGTTCACCGGGTTACAAGTACATTCGCAAAGGACTGCGCACCTGCATCTTCGATTTCGTCATCCCCGAGCTGGAGCAATGCCCCTCGGGGTTCCGCAAGAACCGCCAGATCTTCGAGTACTATCCCGCCCGCCGATGCACCGAGGAGCTCTACGACCTGCAGGAGGACTGCGGCGAGATGAGGAACCTGGCCGAAGAGCCCGAGCACCGCGACGAGCTCCACCAGATGCGGGCGGCCCTGGACGAGCACATGCAGGCCACCGGGGACCCGTTCCTGAAGCTGCGCAACGACCTGCTGATGCCCGAACGGGACTACGAGGAGCTGAGGGACTCGACGCGCTGACCCCGCCCGGCACCGGCGGCGTGCCCTCCCCCATCCTGGAGCCAGAGCCATGATGGTGAAGGTCAAGATATGCGGCGTGACCAGCGCGCGCGACGCCCTGATGGCCGCCGCCGCGGGGGCCGACGCAGTGGGCCTCAACTTCTTCCCCCCCAGCCCGCGCTATGTCGAGCCCGACCATGCCCGCGCAATACGCATGGCGCTGCCCCCCTTCGTGGCTGCAGTGGGCGTATTCGTGGACCGTTCGCCGGAGCGAGTCCGGGAAATCATGCGCCACTGCCGGCTCGATTACGCCCAGCTGCACGGGAGGGAAAGCCCCCGCGTGGTGAGCAAACTGCGCGAGTTTCGGCTGATAAAGGCCGTGCGCATCCGGGAGGAGGAGGACCTGGATGAGCTGGAACGCTACGACGTGGACGCCTACCTGCTGGACGCCTACGTGGAAAACCTGCCGGGCGGTACGGGGAGCACCTTCGACTGGGAGCTGGCCCGGCAGGCGTCCTCCCGCGCGAAGCTCATTCTGGCCGGCGGCCTGACCCCGAACAACGTCGCCAAGGCCGTGCAGGTCGCCCGGCCCTTCGCAGTGGACGTGGCCAGCGGGGTGGAGGAGGAGCCGGGGGTCAAATCCCGCCGCCTGGTCACCGACTTCGTCTATGAGGCCAAGAGCGTCCTGCTCTAAGCCTGGCCCGCTCAGCCCTGCCCGTGCAGCTTCTGGGCCAGCTCGGCCACCCTCTTGCCCAGGGCACGGGCGCCCTGCAGGGCCCGCTCCTCAGGCCGGCCGATGGCTACGGGTCCGTAGTGGTCACCCGCGGCGGTGCCCTGCACTATCATGCCGTGGATGAGCATGGCCTGCAGGATGCTCAGAATGGTGGTCTCGTTGCCCCCGCCGACGTTGGCCGAGGAGGTGAACGCGCCGCCCACCTTGCCGGTCAGCTTGCCGTGCCACTGGACCGACTCGTCGAACAGCTTCTTCAGCGGCGCGCTGAGCAGTCCGTAGTAGGTCGGCGAGCCGGCGATGACGGCGTCGAAGTGCTGCAGCTCTTCGGCCGCTGTCTCCTCGACGCTCTT
>CAYFVS010000268.1:0-16096 GCA_964346565.1 uncultured candidatus Brocadiaceae bacterium
CCCATGGCCGAAGCGTCCACCGACATCCCGTACAACCACTCCGAGCTGTTCGGCAGCCGAGCGCAGCGCAGCTTCAAGGGCGACGCGCTGGGGGAGATAGCCTTCCCCCTGGGCGGCATCGGCACGGGCTGCATCAGCCTGGGTGGCCGAGGCCAGCTTCGGGACTGGGAGATCTTCAACCGCCCCAACATGGGCTTCCGGCCCCCGCACACGTTCGCCATCCTGCGCGCACAGGCCGAGGGCGGCCGGCCGGTCGTGCGGGTGCTGGAATCCCCGCCCCTGCCGCCCTACTCGAATCCCCACGGCTTCGCCGGCGACACGGGCGCCGGACTGCCCCACATGGCAGCGAACACGTTCCGGGGGGAGTATCCCTTCGCGTGGCTGGAGTTCGAGGACGCGGACATGCCCGTCGAGGTGTCCCTGGAGGCGTTCAACCCGTTCATCCCGCTCAACGACATGGATTCCGGCATTCCCGTGGCGGTGCTCACCTACCGGGTGGCGAACCCCGGCCCGCACCCCGTCGAGGCGCTCACCGTCTGGCGGCTGCACAACATCCTGGGCCATGGCGGCGCCGGACGCCTGAGGACCGACCAACTGGGCGGCAACCGAAACACGTTCCGCGCCGAGGACGGCCTCCAGGGCATGGTGCTGGAGACCACCCGGTATCCGGCCGACTCCCACCGCCACGGGACGCTGGCCCTGGCCACCACCTGTCCGGACGTCACCTACGCCGGCTCAGCCGCCGGACACGCCATGTGGCAGGACGTCGAGCGCGACGCCACGCTGGGCGACGCGGAGCTGTCCGAGCCCACTGAGGAGGGCAAGACCGCCACGGCGGCACTCGGGGCGCAGGTGACGCTGGAGCCCGGGGAGTCGGACGAGGTGACGTTTCTGATAGCCTGGCACTTCCCCACGCACCGCTTCACCAAGACGCTTCCGGACTCGGACGAGCTGCCCACGTGGCGCAACTTCTACGCTCAGCGCTTCGAGGACGCCTGGGCGGCGGCCCGCTACACGGCGGAGGACCTGGAGCGGCTGCGCGGCGAGACGCGGGCCTACCACGACGCCCTGTTCGGCTCAACGCTGCCCGCTCAGGTGCTGGACGCCGCCAGCTCGCAGACAAGCACGCTGAAGAGCTGCACCTGCCTGCGGCTGGAGGACGGCACGTTCTACGGCTGGGAAGGATGCTCGCCGACCAGCGGATGCTGCTTCGGCTCCTGCACCCACGTGTGGAACTACCAGCAGGCCCTGCCCTTCCTGTTCCCCGCGCTGGAGCGCTCGATGCGCACCGCCGACTACCGCTACAACCTGCGGGAGGAGGACGGCAAGATGTGCTTCCGCATCGAGCTGCCTCCGGGCAACTCCCACTGGCGCTTCCACGCCGCCGCCGACGGCCAGTTAGGCGGCATCATCAAGACATACCGCGATTGGCTGATCTGCGGCGACGACGAGTGGCTCCGGGAGCTGTGGCCGCGCGTGAAGAAGTCGCTCTCCTACGCCTGGGTCGAGTGGGACGCGGACGAGGACGGCGTCCCCGAAGGTGTCCAGCACAACACCTACGACATCGAGTTCCACGGGCCGAACCCTCTGATAGGCACCTTCTACCTGGGCGCCCTGCGAGCCGGCGAGGAGATGGCCCGGCGCCTGGGCGACCAGGACGCCGCCCGGCGCTACCGGGAGCTGTTCGAGAAGGGCTCTGCCGCCCAGGACGAGTTGCTGTTCAACGGGGAGTACTTCGTGCAGAAGTATGACCCCGAGACGGCGGAGGCGATGCAGTTCGGCAATGGCTGCCTGTCCGACCAGATGCTGGGACAGTGGCTGGCCGGCATATGTGACCTGGGCTACCTGCTGGAGCCGCAGCACGTGCGCGACGCCCTGCGGAGCGTGTTCCGCTGCAACTGGCGGCCCACGCTGGAGGAACACGTCTCCTTCGCCCGCATCTACGCGCTGGACGGGGAGGCCGGCCTGCTGATGATGAGCTGGCCGCGCGGCGGACGGCCGGAGGTGCCGACGCTCTACAGCGACGAGGTGTGGACCGGCATCGAATACCAGGTGGCAAGCCACCTCATCACCGAGGGGATGGTCGAGGAGGGCCTGGCCATCGTGAAGGGAGCGCGCGACCGGCACGACGGCCGCCGGCGGAACCCCTGGGACGAACCGGAGTGCGGCAGCCACTACGCACGGGCCATGTCGAGCTGGGGGTTGATCCTGGCCCTGAGCGGCTACTTCTGCGACGCCTCGAGGGGGCTGCTGCGCTTCGCCCCGCGCGTCAATGCGACCGATTTCCGCACCTTCTGGTCGAACGACGCCGGCTGGGGGACCTATAGCCAGCGAGTCGGGGGCGAGGGCGCCGAGATCCGCCTGGAGGTCCTCTATGGGGGGCAGGAACTGCGCGTGCTGCAACTGGACATGCCGGATGGCGCGGGTGAAGCGACCGCGGGCATAGACGGGCGGGAAGTCCCCTGCGTTGTCGCGTCCGAAGGCGAGTGGACCGAGGTCCGCTTCGAGGAGACCGTGCAGATCGAGCGGGGACAGGCCCTGACCCTCCGGCTGGGCCGTTGAGTCTTCAGTGCCCCCAACTGGCTCAGTCCTCCAGCAGCACCACGTCCTCGCCCTCGTACGGCGGGGAGAAGACCATCAACGCTGCGAAGTCCCCCTCGCTGCGGTGCGGCAGGATGGAGTAAGCCGTGTAGCGGGGCAGGATGACCGCCGACCCTGGGGTCACGAAGTAGCGCGTCTCCTCCACGATGACGATGGCGCTGCCGGAGGCCACCAACAGCGTCAAGTCATGTTCCTTGTGGAAGCGTTTGCTCAGCTTCGCTCTGCTGTTGAGTTGCAGGAGGCACGCGTTCTGCGAGCCGCCGGCGTCGAACTCGCCGAACCGGTGGGTCTGCTCCGGCCCCAGGGGCGCCACTTCCTCGGGCTCGAACACACGATTGGTGGGCTGCCTGAGCATCTGGGACCTCTGACGCTCAGTCAGGCAGCCGCCGGTCAGCAGGCCCATGAGCAGCATCGCCACAGTCAAACGCAGGCCGTATCGCCACATTGCAGCCACCCCGAAGCAGTGAACAGAGAAGGCCCGCAACGCCGGGCGACTATATCCCGCCCGCCGGGCGATTGCAACCGGGACGGCGCGGCAGAGACCCGCGACGACTTGCGCCTGCGATGCATTTGCCCGATAGTAAGGACGACGGGGGGCGTTCACTCCGCTGACTACAACCTGGTGCGCAGACCGTCGTGAGAGTGACTATCTGCTGTAAGCGATTCGGCCCCTCTGGCGGAGCGGAGAGGTTCCTGGCGAACTTCGCTCGCTGTCTGCTGGATGACGGCCACCAGGTCAAAGTACTGGCAGCAGAGCTGGTCGGCAGCGTGGACGACGTGGAAGCCGAGCCCCTGCCCCTGGTCCGCCTGCCGCGTACATTCCGGGACCTGGCGCTGGCGAGGGCGTCGCGGAAGGCCCTCCTGCGGGATGACGCCGACGTCACCTTCAGCGACCAGAAGTGCTGGGGCGCGCAAGTCGTTCGCCCGGGCGGGGGCGTGCAGCGGGAATACGTCAGGCAGCGCGGCAAGACCTTCCGCTCGCCGTTGCGCCGAGCGGTCAAGCAGGCGGTCTATGCACTGAGCATCCGCGAGAAGCTGCGCATCTTCATTGACGACTGCCTCTACCGAGCGCCGGGGCCTCGTCTGGTCATCGCCAACTCCGGAATGGTGCGCCGCCACCTGCTGGAGCACTACCCGCACCTGGAGGGGCGGGTACGCGTCATCTACAACGGAGTGGACCCGGAGCGGTTCCATCCCGGCCTGCGGGAGCAGCACCGGGAAGCCGTGCGGCGGCAGCTGGACCTGCCGCAGGAGGGGCTGCTCTGCATCTTCGTCGGCACCGGCTGGCGGCGCAAGGGCTTGCGCACGCTGCTGCAAGCGCTGGGCCTGCTTGCGGAACGCAACCTGCCGCGACCGGTTTACGGCCTGGTGGTCGGCCGGGGCGACCGGCGATGGGCGCTGGAGGTCGCCGAGGAGCACGGGGCGGGCAAACTGGTGCGGTTCGTCGGCTGGCAGAGGCCGGACCGCTACTACGGCGCGGCCGACCTGTCCGTGTTGCCAACCTACTTCGACCCCTGCGCCAACTCCACCCTGGAGGCCCTGGCCTGCGGACTGCCGGTCATCACCTCCTCCTACAACGGCGCGCATGAACTGATCACGCCCGGCAGGGAGGGATTCTTCATCCCCGAGGCGCACGAGGCCGGGCGCGTGGCCGCCTTCGTGGAGCACTTCATGGACCCGGTGCGCCTCCGGGAGGCCGGGCTGGCGGCGCGACAACTGGCGCTCAGACACACGCTCCAGCGGCAGTATGACGAGCTGAGAGACGCCCTGCGATCGGTGGCCGACCGACAGTGAGCCCCCTCAGCAGCGCTCGACTCGCGCCCCCTCGACCGCCACACACTCGTAAACGTCCGGCTCGATGTCCGTCTGCTGCCGGTAGGCATCCGCCACTGCCGGCATGAACGCCTCCGCGTCCTCGGCGCGCACCAGGTTCACCGTGCACCCCCCGAAACCCGCGCCCACCATCCTGGCCCCCAGCACGCCCGGCTGCCGCCGCGCCATCTCGACCATCAGGTCCAGTTCCCCGCAGCTCACCTCGTAGTCGTCGCGCAGGCTCTCGTGGGACCCGTCCATCAGGCGGCCGAACCGCTCGTAGTCGGCCCGCTTCAGCGCCTCGGCGGCCTGGAGGGTCCGCGCGTTCTCGGTCACGACGTGCCGCGCCCGGCGGCGGGTCACCTCGGCCAGCGCGCGGCCGTGCTCCCGGAGCATCTGCTGCGTGACGTCGCGCAACTGCTCTATGCCCCCTACCTCCCGGTCGAGGAGCCGCGCCGCTTCCTCGCAGGCGGCGCGCCGCTCGTTGTAAGCGGAGCTGCCCAGTTCGTGGTGCACCATCGTGTTGCAGACGATCACGCGGACGGCAGAGGTGTCCAGCGGGAGCTGCTCGTGCTCCAGCGAGCGGCAGTCCAGCAACAGCGCGTGCTGCGCGCGGGCGTGGACACTGACGAACTGGTCCATGATGCCGCAGTTGACGCCGACGAACTCGTTCTCCGCCTTCTGGCAGAGCAGCGCCAGCCGGCGGGGCTCCGGCTCAGAACCGGCCGCGGTGCACAGAGCCTTCGCGACGGCCACCTCCAGGGCCGCCGAGCTGCTCAGCCCCGCTCCGATGGGCACATCGCCGTAGATGATGCCCTCGACCGGGCTCACCTCCACGCCCGCCTTCCCCAGCACGTGGGCCACGCCGCGGGCGTAGTTGCTCCAGGCCTGCTGAGGGTTCGGCTGGATGTCGTCCAGGTCGAACTCGTCCCACTCACCCATGTTCTCCGCCCACAGGCGCACGGGACCGCCCGGGGCGGGACGGAAGAACACGCGCACTTCCCGGTCCACCGCCATCGGCATGACGAAGCCGCCGTTGTAGTCGGTGTGCTCGCCGATGAGGTTGACCCGTCCCGGTGCCCGCGAGCAACGCAGTCCCTCGCGCGTGCCGAAGTTGCGCTCGAACTTCCGCGCCAGCTCCTCAATCCTGCGGTAGTCCACGGCACTACCCCACGACGACGTTGACGATGCGGTTGGGCACGACGATGACCTGCTCGATCTCTCCGTCGCCCACGTGTGCCCGCACGTTGGGCTGCTCGAGGGCCAGGGCCTTCACCTGGTCCTCGTCCTGGTCGCGCTCGACAGTGATCCGCGCGCGCACGGTGCCATTGACCTGGACGGGCATCTCGATCTGTTCGGCCCTCGCCAGCTCGGCGTCGAACTGCGGCCAGCCGCTCTGGAGCACGCTCGGTTCGTTGCCCAGCCGCTGCCACAGCTCCTCACAGACGTGGGGCACGAACGGCGTCAGCAGCCGCACGATGCGCTCGACGGCAAAGCGCAGAACGGCGAACTCCGTCACGGCCTGCTGGTCGTCCCGCGCCTGCGCGTAGCCCTCCCGCATGGGCAGTTTCTGCACGTCGCTCAGCAGGCTGATGACGGCTGCGACGGCGGTGTTGAAGTGCCACCGGTCCCGCACGTCCTCGGTCACCTTCCTGACGGTGGCGTGGACGGCGCGGTGGACGGCCGCCCAGTCTCCGTCCAGCTCCTCTGGGTCCACTTCCGTCTGCGGCAGCGCGGCGAAGTCCTTCTCGCAAGCGGTGACCAGGTCCCACAGCCGGTTCAGGAACCGGTGGTAGCCCACAATGCCGCCCTCCTGCCATTCGGCGTCCTTCTCCGGCGGGCCGATGGCCAGGATGTAGAGGCGCAGCGTGTCGGCGCCGTATCTCTCGATTGCATCGTCGAGCGTGACCACGTTGCCCTTGGACTTGCTCATCTTCTCGATGCTGGCCTCGACCTGTATCTCCTTCGCCAGCCGTTCCACCATGCCTACGTCCAGCTCGCAGCGGCAGGGCTCCCGCACATTGGGATCATCGCTGACTATCTTCCCGCAACGGGTGCAGACGTAGCTCTCCTTGCAGATCATCCCCTGCGTGAACAGCTTCGTGAAGGGCTCCTCGAAGCCGACGTGGCCGGCGTCATAGAGCACCTTGACGATGAAGCGGGAGTAGAGCAGGTGCAGCACAGCGTGCTCGACGCCGCCGATGTACAGGTCCACCGGGAGCCAGATGTCCGCCAGCTCCCTGTCGAACGGCCGCTCCTGCTCGTGCGGCGAGACGTAGCGCAGGAAATACCAGCAGGAGCAGAGCCACTGAGCGATGGTATCCGTCTCGCGCACGGCGTCCCCGCCGCAGACCGGGCAGGTGGTGTTGACGAACTCGTCCACGAACGCCAGCGGGCTCTTGCCCTTCGGCTGGAAGTCCACGTCCTCCGGCAGTCGCACCGGCAAGTCCTCCTCCGGCACGGGCACGGTGCCGCATTCCTCGCAGTGCACGATGGGTATGGGCGCGCCCCAGTAGCGCTGCCGGCTGATGAGCCAGTCTCGCAGGCGGTAGTTAACCTCGCTCCGGCCCATGTCGTTCTCCGCCAGGTAGGCAATCACGTCCGGGACGCCCTCCGGCACCGCCGTGCCGTCGAACGGGCCGCTGTTGACCATGACGCCCGGCCCATCGTATGCCTCTTGCATGGTTTCGCCGCTGAGTTCCTCCCCCTCCGGCTGGATCACAACCCGCACGGGGATGTCGTACTTCCGCGCGAACTCGAAGTCACGCTGGTCATGGCCCGGCACGGCCATCACGGCGCCGGTGCCGTACTCCATCAGGGCGTAGTTCGCCACCCACAGGGGCACCTGTTCCCCGTTGACGGGGTTCACCACGTGGCGCCCGGTGAACACGCCGGCCTTCTCGACGGCCTCGGAGGCGCGGATCATGGCGCTCTGCTCCCGGGCCTCCGCCACGAATTCCATGACCTCTTTTTCCCTGTCGGTGCCCTCCACCAGGCCGGGCACGACGGGGTGCTCCGGGGCCAGGCACATGAACGTGACGCCCCACAGGGTGTCGGGCCGGGTGGTGAAGCATGGCAGCGGCTGGCCGTCGTGGGCGAGGGTGAACCCGACCATCGCGCCCTCGCTGCGTCCGATCCATTCGGCCTGCATCCGTCGCACCCGCTCCGGCCACTCCTCCAGCATCTCCAGGTCGTCCAGCAGCCGCTGGGCGTACTCGGTGATCTTGAAGAACCACTGCGGCAGGTCCCTCTGCGTGACCGGCGTGTCACAGCGCTCGCACAGGCCCTGCACGACCTCCTCGTTGGCCAGGCCCGTCTGGCACCCGGGGCACCAGTTGACCGGCGCCTCCCGGCGATAGGCCAGCCCACGCTTGTAGAGCTCCAGGAAGACCCACTGGGTCCACTTGTAGTAGTCCGGCTCGCTGGTGTTGATCTCCCGTTCCCAGTCATAGGAGACGCCGATGGAGTTCAACTGCCGCTTCCAGACCTGTGCGTTGCGGGCGACGTACTCGCTGGGCTGGGTGTTGTACTTGATAGCGGCGTTCTCGGCGGGCAGGCCGAACGCGTCCCACCCCATCGGATGCAGCACGTCGTAGCCCCTCATGCGATGGTAGTGGGCCTGCACGTCGCCCAGTATGTAGTTGCGCCCATGGCCGACGTGCATCGTCCCGGAGGGATAGGGGAACATGACCAGGCAGTAGAAGGGCGGCTTCTCCGGGCGATCCGGGCAGTGGAACAGGCCGTGGTCCTCCCACCACTGTCGCCAGCGCGCCTCGATCTCGTGCGGGTCGTAGCTTCCGTCGTGCATGCAGCGGGTGCTCCGTCAATGGATGTGGAAGTGGGCAAGTGTAAGGAGGTGACGATTATAGCGCCGGCGCCCTTGCGTTGAAAGCTCCGGGGGTTCAGGCGGGGGGCCGCTTTCTGCTATACTCCACGCGGACAGGCTACTCAGGGGACGGGAGGTACCATGAGCGTCGAACGCGTGTTGCTGGCCTTCGACGTGGGCAACACGTCTGTCCAATGCGCCGAACATCGGGGGGGAAGCTGGCGAAGGCTGCTGCGGGTCAACACGCGCCCGGTGCGAGATCTGGCCGACCGGCTGCTGAGTGCCATGCCGGAGGAGCGCCGCCCCGACCTGGCGCGGGCCCGCTGGCTGGCCTGCTCGGTTCACCCGCCGGCCGACAGGGCGATCGGGTCACTGCGCGCCGAGATGGGCACCGGACCGCTTGAGTTCTTCGGCCGGGAGTTGCGGATCCCCATCGAGATCACGCTGCCCGAACCGGATCAGGTCGGCACCGACCGCCTGCTGCTGGCCCTGGGCGCGCGGGAGCGGTTCGGGGCGCCGTGCGTGGTCGTCTGCGCGGGGACGGCGGTCACCATGGACCTGGTGGACGAAGCCGGACGGTTCGCCGGCGGGGCCATCGGGCCGGGCTTCGCCCTGGCGGCGCGGGCCCTGCACGAGGGGACCGCCCTGCTGCCCCTGGTCGAGCCGGGGGAGGCGGGACCGGTCCCCGGCCGGAACACCGAACAGGCCATCCGCCTGGGGGTGCGCGCCTTCTGCGCCGGGGGCGTAGCGCGGGTCGTGGAGCAGTACGGGCGCATCGAGAGCATGGCGGCGGCGCCGGTGATCTGCACGGGGACGGACGCGCCGCTGCTGCTGCCCGCCCTGCCGCCGGAGCGCACCCGCCGGGAGCCGGACCTGATCTTCCACGGCATGGCAGCGGCGGTAGAGACCGGTTGACGAGCCGGCGGCCCGGTCAACCGGCGCCCTCAGCGCGCAGTTCCGGTGCCAGCTTGCCGTAGATCCACTCGCCCACCGGCGTCAGCGCCGCCCCAACCAGCGCGCCAGCGAAGATGTCCACGGCGTAGTGATATCCGCAGTAGACCGTCGAGACCGCCAGCAGCACCACCACCACGGCGTGGAGCCAGCGCACGGACTTCAGGTAGCGCCACGTGTAGGTGACCGCCGCCACCGCCACGGCCACGTGACTGCTGGGAAACGCGGCCCCGCTGGACGGCTCAAACGTGCGGTAGATGAACTGCATGAGCTGGAAGAAAAACCCCCGGCGCAGATGGCCGGGCACCACGCGCGGGGGGAGGAGGGCGTCCTGTCCCGCTGCCGCGAGTCGCTCGTGGGCATGAGGGCCCAGAACCGGCAGCAAGATGTAGATCAGGTAGCAAACAAAGAACACGAAGGTGATCATCGTGATGTACTGGAAGAACTGGCGACGCCGCGTGAAATACAGCCCGAAACCCACGCCCGGAATCATGACGTAGTAGGTCGAGTAGGCGAAGTACATCAGCTCACTGACCGGGAAGTACGGCACACGCACGATGAAGTCCCGACTCGGATTGCAGCCGAAGATCCGGTGGTCCAGCTCGATGAAGAAGGCGTCCAGCGGCTGGTGGATGAACATGGTGTCCAGGGCGTGCGTCTCCCAGTAGAGAAACAGATAGAGGACCATCGGGTAGAAGTCGCGCAGCATCGTGAGCAACCGGTTGTCCACGCGGCGTTCCAGCCTGATCAGCCCGTGCACCACCCCGATCAACGCCGAGTGGCCCACCACGTACCACCCCCAGTGCGGCAGGTGGTTGCCGTGGAACAGCAGCACCAGCAGCGCCACCACCAGCAGATAGCCCTGGGTCAGGTAGTCTATGAGCCGGTAGCTGAACATGGCGGGAATCTCAGCTCGTACCCAGCCATCCGTGGCGGACATACCAGCGGTAGGTCTCCCGCAGGCCCGCCGCCAGCGGAATGGCAGCCACGAAGCCCAAGTCGGCCGCGAGTCGGTCGGTTGTGCATACCCACCCCGGAGCGCCCTGCTCCTGCAGGCGTCCCAGGTTCATCACACTGGTCCCGGCCCCCAGGCGCCCTGCCACCTGGCGCGCCAGGTAGACGGGCGCCAGCAGAACGTGGGGCAGGAACACCCGGGCCGGCCGGGCCTCCATCACCCGGCACAATGCGTCAAGCAGGTCAACCTGCCGACAGGGAAACGGGTGCGCCAGGTGGTAGGTGCGCCCGAACGCCTCCGGACGCCCCAGCACTGCCAGGATGCCCTGCACCACGTCCTCAACGTGCACGAGGCTCACCCCCTGCCGACCTCCGTCAATCAGGGGCGCCAGCCCCCGCCGAACGCCGCGGAAAACCAGCAGGAAATCCCGGTCGCGCGGCCCATAGACGGCGGCGGGGCGCAGGATGGTGAACGGGACGCGGCTGCGCACGCGGACCTCCCGCTCTGCGGCCAGCTTGCTGTCGCCGTAGGCGCTCACCGGACGCGGTCGGTCAGTCTCCTCGGCCGGCCTCTCGAGGGTGCCGGGCCCGGTGGCCGCCAGGCTCGAGACTACCACCAGGTGGCGCACATGAGCCTGGTGGGCGCCACACGCATCCACCAGGTTCCGGGTGCCCTGTTGGTTGATGGCGAAGTAATCCGCCCGCCGCAGCGCGCCGGTGGTGCCCGCGCAGTGGACCACGGCGTCGGCCCCGCGGACCGCGGCCGCCAGAGACCCAGGGTCCCGCAGCTCGCCGACGCTGACGCGCACCCGGGGCAGCTCGCGGCGAATGAACCGCGTGTCGCTGGTCTCGCGCAGCAGGCAGGTGACCTCGAACCCGGACGCGAGCAGCGCCTGGACCAGGTGGCTGCCGATGAAGCCGTTCCCGCCGGTCACGAGGACTCGCACAGGCTCTTCTCGTAGAGATGGTACGTCTTGTCCAGGCTCGCCCCGAGCCGGTCCAGCGCATGCCGCAGCATCTCGTTCTCCTCGAGGATCCAGGACATCTCGGCCCACTGATAGCCGCGGCGGGCTCCGTTCTGGAACGCCCGGTGCACCAGCACCGCGTCCACGCCCAGGCGGCGGAACTCCTCGACAACGCCCATGATCAGCACACGCACGCCCTTCACGCGCCGCCTGCCGAACAGGAACCGCAAGATGCCGAACGGGAACAGGCGGCCGTTCATCTTCTCGAGCACCTCGTTCAGGTCCGGCAGGGCAAGGAAGAAACCCACCGGCTGGTCCTTGGCCTCGGCGATGAGCGCCAACTGCGGGTCCACCACCGCGCGCAGGTTGTGGGCCGTGTGCTCGAACTGGGCCTCGGTCATGGGCACGAAGCCCCAGTTCTGCGACCAGGCCCGGTTGTAGACGGTGAACGCCCTGCGCACGTCATCCTCGAAGTGCCGCATGTCCAGCGCCCTGACCGTCGCGGGGCACCGGTCGCGAGCGCGCTCGCTGAACCGAACGAGGTGCGGCGGAATGTGGCCCTCGTACTCGTAGCGGTATGCCAGCAGCCGGCGCACCACGCCGTATCCCAGCTCCTCCATGAACTCCAGGTAGCAGGGCTGGGTGTAGGGCATCATGAACGCCGGCGGCTTGTCGAACCGGTCGGCCAGGAAGCCGCACTCCTGGTTCGTGGAGAAGTTGAACGGCCCACGGACGGTGCGCATGCCCTGGTCGCGGAGCCAGCGCTCGACCTCGCCCATCAGCGCCGCGGCCACCGCCGCGTCCCCGATGGATTCGAAGAAGCCGAAGAAGCCCGTCCGCTCGCCGCTGAACTCGTTGTGGCGTTCGTTGACGTGCCCGGTGACCCGGCCTACGGCCCGGCCGGCGCCGTCCCGGGCCAGCAGGTAGCGCACGCGGGTGAACCGGAAGATGGGGTTCTCGTCGCTGAAGAACTGCTTGCGCTCCATCAGCAGGCGGGGCACATGGCAGGGGTTGTCCCGGTAGAGCGTGTAAGGGAACTTGATGAACTCCATCAGCTCCCGATGGGACGAGACCTCCTGCACCTCGACGGACATAGGCGAAACCTTCTGTGTGGCAACGGCGGTCAGGCGGGCTCAGACGACGCCCAGCTCCCGGCCCACGGCGCCGAGCTTCTCCAGGGCGAACTGGATCTGGGCCTCGGTGTGGGTGGCCATGACGCTGACCCGCAGAAGCGTCTCGTTCGGGGCTACGGCGGGGGGAACCACGGGGTTAACGAACAGGCCCTCCTCCTGAAGCCTCTTGCAGAACTGGAAGCAAGTGTCCGCGGTGCCCACGTGCACCGGGATTATCGGCGTGCAGGAACTACCCGTGTCGAAGCCCAGCTCCTGCAGGCCGGTACGGAGCATCTCGGTGTTGCGCCACAGGCTCTCCCGCCGCTCCGGCTCCCGCTTCATGATCCGCAGGGATGCCAGGGCAGCGGCCGTATTCGCCGGGGAGATGCTGGCGCTGAAAATGAGGGGGCGCGAGTTGTGCTTCAGGTACTCGATGGTGCGGTTGTCGGCGGCCACGAAGCCGCCCAGGCTGGCCAGCGACTTGCTGAAGGTGCCCATGATGAGCTGCACCTGGTCAGACAGGCCGAAGTGCGCCGCCGTGCCCGCCCCCTGCTCGCCCAGCACGCCCAGCCCGTGCGCGTCGTCCACCATGACGACCGCCCCGTACCGCGCGGCCAGCTCGCAGACGCCGGGCAGGTCGCAGATGTCTCCCTCCATGCTGAAGACTCCGTCCACGGCTATCAATTTGCCCGCCTCAGGGTCGCACTGCTCCAGACGGCTTTGGAGGGACTTCATGTCATTGTGCGAGAACCGCAGGAAGTCTCCGAACGACAGCAGGCAGCCGTCCACGATGCTGGCATGGTCGGACTTGTCGGTGATCACGTAATCGTCCCTGCCCACCAGCGCACTGATGATGCCCAGGTTGGTCTGGAAGCCGGTCGAGTAGAGCAGGGCGGCCTCCTTGCCCACCAGGTCCGCCAGCTCCGACTCCAGCTCCAGGTGGATGTCGAGGGTGCCGTTCAGGAAGCGCGAGCCAGCGCAGCCCGAGCCGTATGCCCGCACGGCTTCCATGACGGCCTGCTTGACCTCGGGGTTGTTGGTCAGGCCCAGGTAGCTGTTGGAGCCCAGCATCAGGACTTTCTGGCCGTTCAGGTAGACCTCTGTGTCCTGCGCCGAGGTGAGCGGTCGGAAGTAGGGGTAGAGCCCGGCGCTCTTGACCTGCAGATCGCCACGGAACCTGCGCACCTTCCCGAACAGCGGCAGGCCATCGCCGTTCCCGTCACCCATCTGAGCGCCCCCTTGTCTCGGATCGCCCCGACGTTGCCAGCTAACCAGATAACCCGATAAGCGCCTGCATGTCAAGTCGCAAGGGACGGGTCAGGCCCGCGGCATGGGGCTTCAGGCGCAAGATGCGGCAGCACGGCGGCTCTCGGGCATACAGGTAGCCCCCGGAGTGGCTGCTTGCCCGCAGCAGGGCGTCATGCTCTGGGCCCCATGCTCAGAGCCCGACGCCTGCCGTAGCCTCTTGCGTTTACCCCCGCCGTTCTGTAACATTACGTGGACACTGGCCCTACACATCCTGCGCCACGCATTGGGAGCAGAAAGGCCATGGCCGAGGAAAAGGCCGAGGACACCGTCGAAGAAAAGCAAGAGAACTCATCAGACACGGGGGGTCTGGTGAGCCGGCTGTTCCACCGAAGGGGGGAGACGTCCGAACATGACAAGGCGGCCCAGGGGGAGGGAACCGCCCACGTGCCGGCCACGGTGCTGACCGTGGAATACCTGGACGACAGCGAGGGGATGGACGCCGCTCTGCGCACAATGGAGGAAAGGTTGCGCCGCATGGAGGACACGGTGAGCACCATGCAGCAGACCCAGTCCCAGCTCATCGCTGCGATCAACCAGCAGGCCAGGGACATCGGCCGGGTGGTCGAGTCCATCGGACGGCGCATTGACCGCCTCTATCGCAGTGTAACCGGTCGGGAAGCCGCAACCGACACGCAGGCCCGGTCTGCGACCATGGTGCAGTCGGGCGGCGCTCCGGAACCCGGAGCCAAGCCGATGGCCCCGGAGGTGCCCGACGACCCCGAGCATCAGAGCGCCTGGCGCGTGGCCCGGGTGCTGGCCGCCGACCTGGAGGCATACCACGAGGAAGCCGTCAAGGAAGGTGTCCTCTACGGCACCTTCTACAAGCTTCTACGAGAGCCGATCGAGAAGGCTCGCGAGACATACGAAGAGCGAGTGCCGCAGGAGATCGTTGACAACTACGACTACTTCTCCCGAGCTCTGGACGAGTTGATTGCCCGCAAGAGGTTGGAAGTGGACCAGGAGGAGGACTTGTAGGAGTCCATTCTGCTGCTCAATTGGCGGACAGAGATGAAGCGAGTTGTCCTCATAGCCGTGCTGGCCATTGTGCTGGCGGGCCTGCTGGGTGCCGGCGCGCTCGCCCCCCAGGCTCCCCCGCCGGACCAGGCGCAACCCGACCAGGGCGTCGAGGAACCTGAGAGAAGGGAGCGTCCGCCGAAGGCCGGGGACCAGCGGGCGGCCATCAAGCGGGAGGTCGCCGGATTGGGCAGGGAGGCCGCCGAGAGGGCCGGTGAAATCGCCCGACACGCCGACTCGCTCCTGGAGCAGGCGACCCGCCGGCGCTGGATAGGCTGGGTGGCCTTCCTGGGGGCGCTGGCGGTCGGCCTGATGGCCATGTTCTACGGCTGGCACCTGATCCAGACCTTCCTCATACCCTTCGCGCCGTTCTGGGGGCTGATCACCGGCGCGTCCATCGCCTTCTGCCTGATCGCCGCGTTCTACAGCGAGCGTGCCGTCTGGTTCCGGCTGCTGCTGTTTGCGGTGGGCGCGGCGTTCGGGTTCGGGCTCTATCTCTTCAGTGCTCTGCGCGCCAAGCCGGTGGCCGCGTTTCTGGTCATCATGTCCCCGTTCCTGGTGACGGCAGCGTTCCTGTTTCCCGTCCAGGACAAGGTGGCTCTCGCCATCTTCGCGGTGGGTTTTGTGACCGGGTTCGCCGCGATGATCGAGGTCCGGCCGCTGGCGGTGGTCTCAACGTCCATCTTCGGAGCGTGCAGCCTGTTGGCCGGGGCGGGCCTGCTGTCCCACCTGGTCGGCCGCCGGGCGGACTGGGTGCGCAGTGCGTTCACCTGGCTGCTGGACAACCCGCTCATCGCGCTGTTGGCCTGGGTGGTGGTCGCGTTCGTGGGGGCGAACTTCCAGTTCATGACCGGGCCGCGGGGCGGCCTGGAGGACTGAGGACCAGCCGGCTTCACCAATCCGGTCCATTTCTCGGCCGGGGACCTTTCCCTGACCGTATGATCGGGCCGACGTCCCCCCGGTCGGCGCCTCGCAGGACCTCCTCCACCGTGCGCTCGCCGGTTCTGCCCCCGCCCGCCGCCGGGCGCGGCCGCCGGGGGGTTGTGCGCTCCCCGCCGACCCCCTTGCCCGCCCGCGTGGCCGGTGTGCCCTGCTCCGGCTGCTCGGAGTCCACATGGCTGTCTTGCGCCGGCTGCGCTAAGCGGCCCGGTTGCGCGCGACCCACGCGGTCGCAGGCGAGTGCCAGGTTGGCGACGGCGCGTCGCACCAGCTCCGCGACCTCATTTTTCTCCCGGCGTGGCAGACCGTCCGCCTCCCACAGGACCGACGCCCGCCGCAATGCCGCCCGGTAGTGCCCGAGAGCCGTCCTGAACTCGCCCCGCCGGTAGGCGCAGTTCCCCAGGTTGTACGCCGCGCGGGCAGCCAGCGGCCCGGGTCCGGCCCGCCGGGCCGCTTCCAGGGGCCCTGTCGCCGCGCGGTAGCGGCCCGCCCTGTATAGAGCTACCCCCCGGTTGAAATGTGCCGCGGCTGCCCGGGCGCCGTCTTCGCCCGCGGCCTGCTCAAACAGCCAGGCCGCCTCCGCAAACCGCTGCTGCGCATAGGCCCGCAGCCCC
>CAYFVS010000269.1:0-2288 GCA_964346565.1 uncultured candidatus Brocadiaceae bacterium
AGGCGGACGTGCGGGCCGTTTACAAGCTGGTGGACACCTGCGCGGCCGAGTTCGAAGCATACACGCCGTACTACTACTCGACCTACGAGCAGGAGGACGAGAGCCGCCCCGGCGACAGACCTGCAATCGTCATCATCGGCGGTGGCCCCAACCGCATCGGACAGGGCATCGAGTTCGACTACTGCTGTGTCCACGCTGCCCTGTCCCTGCGCGAGATGGGCTACGATACCGTCATGGTGAACTCGAATCCGGAGACGGTCTCGACCGACTACGACATCGCCAACCGCCTCTACTTCGAGCCGCTGACCCTGGAGGATATCCTCAACATCGTTGACGTGGAGCAGCCGGAGGGGGTCGTTGTGCAGTTGGGCGGTCAGACGCCGCTGAACCTGTCGGTGCCGCTGGAGGAAGCCGGCGTCCGGATACTCGGCACGCCGCCCTCGGCCATTGACCGCGCCGAGGACCGCAAGCAGTGCCGCCGCATGCTCCAGAAGGTGGGGCTGAAGCAGCCCCCCAGCGACACCGCCACCTCCTATGAGGAGGCGCGCCGCATCGCCGAGGAGCTGGGCTACCCCGTGCTCGTGCGGCCGTCCTACGTGCTCGGCGGCCGCGCAATGGTCATCGCCTGGGGCCCGGACGAGATGCAGCGGATCGTGGCCGAGGCCATCGAAGCCGCGCCCGGACGGCCTATACTGATTGATAAGTTCCTGGACGATGCGATCGAAGTGGACGTGGACGCGGTTGCCGACGGGCAGACGGTCGTCGTGGGCGGGGTGATGGAGCACATCGAGGAGGCGGGCGTCCACTCCGGCGACAGCGCAATGGTGCTGCCCCCGCACTCGCTGCCGGACCGCACTGTGGCCGGAATCAAGGAGCACACCCGCAGCCTGGCCCTCGAGTTGGGCGTCGTCGGTCTGATGAACGTGCAGTACGCCGTCAAGGATGAGACCATCTACGTGCTGGAAGTCAACCCGCGCGCCTCTCGCACGATACCGTTCGTCTCGAAGGCCACCGGCGTGCCGCTGGCTTCTATCGCCTCGAAGGTCATGGCCGGCAAGACGCTGGAGGAGCTGGGCCTGACCGAGGACCCGGTGCCGCGGCACTACTCGGTGAAGGAGTCCGTTCTGGCGTTCAACCGGTTCCCCGGCGTGGACCCCGTGCTGGGGCCGGAGATGAAATCCACCGGGGAAGTGATGGGGATAGGGCGCACTTTCGCGCTCGCCTTCGCCAAGTCGCAGATCGAGGCCGGCCAGCCGCTGCCGCTGGGGGGCCGCGTCTTCATCAGCGTCAAGGACGCCGACAAGCCGCGCATTCTCCCGGTCGCCAGCACACTCGCGCGCCACGGGTTCGGCATCTTTGCCACATCCGGCACGGCGGCGGCGTTGCGCGAGGCGGGCGTCGAGGCGCAGCTTGTCCCGAAGCTGGCCGAGGGCGTCCGGCCGAACCTGTTGGATCACATGAAGAGCGGGGAGCTGCAACTGCTCATCAACACGCCCAGCGGGCCGGCGCCCCGCCGGGACGAGGTCAGCATCCGTGCGACCGCCGTTCGCTACAGTATCCCGCTGATAACGACGGTAGCCGCCGCCTGTGCCGCTGCCGCCGCCATCGAGGCGCTGCTGAAGGGCGAGTTCGACGTGCACTGTCTCCAGGAGGTGCACGGCTACGGGGACGGGCTGCCCGAAACCGCGCGACTGCGCGTCGGGGAGTAGGGCGCGCCTACAGAACGTCCGCCTGTACGCCTTGTGCCCGGGCCATGGCGGCCATCTGCGCCAGGTCCTCCTGTCCCTGGGGCTCAAGGTCCAATGGGTAGTCCAGACCCAACCAGTCGTACTTCGCGCCCGCCGACGGGTTGTAGGGCAGCAGGTCAACCCGGTCCAGCCCGCACTCCCGCATCAACGTGAAGATCGCCTCCAGGTTCTCCGGCGTGTCGGTTACACCCGGGATGAGGGGCACGCGCACGCGCACGTTCCGTCCCGCCAGGGCGGCCGCGTTGGTCAGGATCTGCTCGTTGGAAGTTCCCGTCCAATGCCTGTGGGCGGCCTGGTCAATCAGCTTGAGATCAAACAGGATCAAGTCGGTGTGCTGGGCCAGCCGCATCATCGGATCGGTGCTGCACGCGCCGCATGTTTCGAGGGCGGTGTGGATTCCGCGCCGTCGGCAGCCGGCGAGAACGGCGGCCGCGAAGTCGGGTTGCATCGCTGGCTCGCCGCCGGTCACTGTCAGGCCGCCCCCTGAGTGGCGGAAGAAGGGCTTGAGGCGGGCCGCCCTCTCCAGCAGCGCGCCAGCCG
>CAYFVS010000270.1:0-1796 GCA_964346565.1 uncultured candidatus Brocadiaceae bacterium
TGGATTAGGCCGGGTGAGGCTGAGCTGGTCGACGATGGCGGCGGTCTTGCGGCCCGTCGATTCTTCCCCGCCGCGGTCGCCTAGGACCAGAGCCGCGCTGCCGATCCCCGCCAGCAGGACAAGAACCACACCGGCGAGCGTCAGTCGCAGAGGCGAGCGGAAGAGCCCCCGTCCCCTTGGGGCCGCTGAGTCTACCCTTGCAGCCGTGGCTCGCTTCTTCGGGCCCATCCCCGTCCCTCACCACGCCCAGGGTAGCATACAAGCTTTGTCTCAGCGAGCGTCTCCAGGTGCACCACACGTCTGTTGCCGCCAGGAGGGCTCGGACGGTTATCCCTACCGCCAGCGGGCCGACGGCAGGCCTTGCGGGTGTCGCTGGTGGTCGCGAGGTCGACGTTAGCCCCCTCGGGACAGCGGGATATGCGCCTGGCCCAGCCGGACCTGAGCCGGCTGAGTGCGCCGACGATGCTCACCCTGGCCAGGTGCCTATCGACACCTCCGGTGCCCGTTCTCGTTGCTGTCAGCCTATGTGCAACTGGAGGCGAAGAACGGCGGCAGCACCTTGAACACGTCCGTGATGTTGATTACACCGTCAGGCCACAGGTCCCGCCGGATGCTCCAGTCGATAATGCCGTCACCATTCGTGTCGGGGTTCCCTGGACTGGAGCCGAAGACCGGTGGCAACACGTTGAACGCATCCGTGATGTTGATCACGGTGTTCATGTCGAAGTCACACGGCCAGGCGTCATCCGTTGTATTGTCCGGGCAGTTGTCAGCGGGGTCCGTTCCGATGATCCCTTCGTGCGCGGTCGAGAACCCGTCGCAGTCCACGTCGCCCGGCGGCACCGGCCAGAACACCGAGCCGGGGTTGGGGCAGTCGCCCGGCCCTGGAGTCGGCGTAGGCGTAGGCGTGGGCGTGGGCCCGGAGACTACGGTCTTATCCGTCGGCAGGCAAAAGGCTTGGGAAACGTTAACCGGCACATCCGTCTCAAGGCCGAACTGGGTGCGCAGGCTGACGAACTCCACCGGGTCGTAACCGCCGACAATCGAGTAGCACGTAAGGTGTGGCAGATCCAGGTTCCCCACGCCGTTCTTGATGGCAGGTGCGCACAGCCTCACAGCGTAGTCGTCAAGAAGCTGGTAGCTGGACTGGAACTGCGTTTCCACGTTGACCCCAGGTGGCAGTGCCATCTTGAATATGTCGTGGCACACGTAGTGGGGTAGCGGTGGCGGTACTCCTGGGTCACCTGTTCCCACTACCTTGTGAGTGGGCGCGCACAACTCCATCGCGGGGCCAACCGCCACGTCCGTCAGCGTGCCGAACTGGTTGCTGAGCTCCACGACGTAGTCCGGGTCCCACGTGGACTGGTATTCGTAGCACTCCAGGTGCATCCCGTACAGGTCGGGTGGCGCCTCAGTATTCTTCCTCGCCGGTGCTAACAGGCCAAGGGCACGGCCAACGGGTACATCTAGCTGCGTGCCGAACTGCGTCTCCACGTCCACCTCGTCCGGCGGGTCTGCCCCGCCGGTGGGGTCGAATATGTCGTACCACTGGTAGTGTACCGGCGGCGTCGGTGTGGGTGTGGGTGTGGGGGTGGCCGTCGGTGTCGGCGTGGGCGTAGGCGTGGGCGTCGGCGTCGGCGTGGGCGTCGGCGTAGGTGTTGGCGTAGGTGTTGGCGTCGGCGTCGGCGTAGGTGTTGGCGTCGGCGTCGGCTCGGAGACGACTTCCTTGATGGCGGGCACGCACAGGCGCCTGGGCGCAGTTACTTCCACGTCATCCTCGACCCCCAACTGCGTCT
>CAYFVS010000271.1:0-6541 GCA_964346565.1 uncultured candidatus Brocadiaceae bacterium
AGGAGCTGTCCGAGCGCTACGATGGACGGGACGAGTTGTTCGTGCCGCCCGTCAGTACGTTCGAACCCACGCTGCATGCGGCCAACGTCCCGAACGTAAACACCATCCCGGGGGAAGACCTGTTCTGCTTTGATTGCCGCGTGTTGCCCGACTACCCGCTGGACGGCGTGCTCGACATCCTGCACGGCGCCGCCGCCGAGACGGACGCCGCATTGGGGACGGAGACGACCGTCCGGGTCCGGACGCGTGCGGACGCCCCGCCGGCCACGCCGGCCGATGCGCCGGTGGTCCGGTTGCTATGCGATGCCGTGGAGCAAGCGCTGGGGTTGGAGGCGCGGCCGATGGGCGTGGGGGGGATGACGGTGGCGTCACTGTTCCGCCGGGCGGGTCTGCCGGCGGCCGCCTGGATGACTGCCACCGGCGGCGAGCACGAAGCCAACGAGAGCTGCCCGACCGCCAACATGGTCAACGACGCCCGCGTCTTTGCACGCGTCTTCACCACATCCCTCTGAGCGACCGGCCAAGGCAGCATTGAGCTGGACTCCTTGCCGCTCGCCAGCGCCTCAAGCCTGCTTTACTGCGGCTCAAGCTCCGCGCCCATGACGGTCACCGTCAGTCCCTCCAACAGGTCGGGCTCGGAGATGCGGGCTATCGACACCCCCTCGCGCGTGCGCACCCTCAGCACCGGGATGCGCATCTCCTTCCAGTCCGCCAGCGGCAGAAGCGGCAGTTCCAGCGTGCCGCGCAGCGGGCGGATGGTCAGCTCACCCTCCAGCCGGTTCAGCGACAGACCGGCCGCGGCCATCGTCATGCCCAGGACCGTCGCCCCCCGCGGGTAGAACGCAAGGTAGTTGCCCTCGGTGGTGTCGTAGTAGAGAGAGGCGCCCCAGCCGCTGCCGGTGGCCGCCTGGTAATCCCAGTACCGCTCGACGTTGCCCAGCATGTCCACGCCCAGATAGGCCGCCACGTAGTCGCGCCACATGTTCTGGCTGAACCAGACGGTCCGGTCCGAGCCGCTCGAATGGCGGCACCCGTAGGGGGTCATGGTCCGGCGGGCGGCGCCTTCGATGTCCAGGGCGAAGCGGTTCAGCTTCCATCGGGGCATCTTCAGCCCGGCCACGAACAGATAGAGCAGTCCGTTGGCGGTGTAGATGGAGTAGTCGTCCCAGCCCTCCAGTTCCTCTCCTTCGAGCGACTCGCCCGTCCAGGGGTTGGTCAGACCCTCGGCGCTCCTATCCAGGACCACGGCGTAGTGGTCGTCCAGCCAGGCACCCTCCTCCACCGCTTTGACGCCCTTGGAGGCGGCGGCGCGCCACCGCTCGGCCTGGGAGTCCTTGCCCCCGCAGTGCTGCTCCAGCTCGGCCAGGGTCCACAGCGCGGCCTGGGTCTTGACAGCCAGATAGACCTGCTCCCGCCCGAACTGCAACGCCGGGCTCGCGTCGTCAATGGTGTTGGCCGTCCCCACGTCGGGCACGCCGTTGCCGGAGGTGTCCGCCTTGACCAGGAACTCGGCCAGCCGCCGGCACAGGTCCAGGTGCTTCTGCGCCTTCTCGGTCCGGCCGGTGAAGGCCGTCCACGCGCCCAGCATCAGCAGGTAGTTGGCCGACTCCTCGACTTCCATGTGGTGGGAGTAAACCTGGTGTCCGACCACGTGGTCGCCGCCCATGTCGTGGCACAGGAAGGCGGTGCGTTTGCCCTCCGCGCCCAGCAGCTCGGCGCCGTCCACCTCGAACTGCGCCCACTCGTCCAGCAACATGCCCAGCAGCTCCGGCCACATGGCGAAGTACAGCAGCGCGTCGTTGTACTCCACGTCTATGGTGGAGTGGAAGTAGCAGAGCCCCTCCCACACGCTGAACCAGTCGGTGCCGTCCTCCCTGACCGCCCACCAGGAGTTGGCCAGGAAGGAGTGGAAGGCCAGGGCGGACAGGTTGCCCGCGGCACTGCCCAAACTCCAGCCGCTGAAAGCGCCGTCCAGCACGTCGCATCGCTTCAGTATCTGCTCCCTGTGCTCCGCGGCCCAACCGACCATCGCTTTGCGGGACTCGAACACGTCGAGGTACTTCAGCGTCGCGGGTCCGCCGAAGACCTGGAGCACGGGCTCCTGTATCCAGCACGACCAGATCAGCCGCATGCGGGCCTCCGGCTCCTCCGACAGGTCGAATGCCAGCCGCAGCTCGGCCGGGCCGACCCGGTCGGCGGACTCCGACTCCACCCAGCTCGGAACGGTCACCGACTGTGGCGGCAGGTCGTGGCGGGCGGGCGCACTACTGGTGAAGCGATAGCGGAAGCCGTGCTTCCCGCCGTCGCACTCGAGGCCCTCCCCCCGCAGGGCGAACACCAGGTGCCCCTTGCACAACGGTGAGTCGGGCTGGACGTGACGGAACTCGCCCAGCCGCCGCACGGTGAGGTCCACGTAGTAGAACGGCGCCGTCGAGATGCGTACGTGATGGGGGTAGAACGGCGCCCGCACGTGAAGGATTACCTCCAGCCCCAGGGCGGGATGCACTCCGCGGTAGCGGATGCCGGTCAGTGTGTCGAACTGCTCCACGAACGGCAGCAGCCTGGCCTCGGAGCTGAACGGCAGCGTCCAGATGTGCCCCTCGGGGCTGCGCACGCCCGCCACCAGCTCCAGGGGCCGCTCCAGGAAGCGTCCCGTGGCGTTCTGATAGACCTTGCGGTCGTGCGGATGGAAGATCAGGTTGAAGCGTCCGCCGAGCGTAGCGGCGGCATCAGCTATTGGCTGCATCTGGTCCCTCCCATGCCCGTGGCGGCGAGCCGGCGTGCCGCCCGGACAGCCTTCCGGCAGGTCTGCTGTCGTCCCCTGTGGTAGCCACGCTACTGTACGGGAATCAGCCCCCGATGCAAGCGTGGAAAATGGCAAGTCGGCGTGCTCTGGTGGGAACCTGGCCTGCAGCCCAGTCGCCCCCGGGCTTCATAGCTCCCCGGGAGCGAGGCAGGCCGGGCCGGGTCACAGGTGCGGGCGTCTGTGCCAGATGTAAGTCCGGGTCGCGGTTCGGCGACTGACGTAGCCGAAGGCACACACGGCGCAGCCGCGCGGCGGAGTGCGCCGGCGGCTCATGCGCGCCAATGATTGCGCCAGTGGCCTGCTGCCTGCTCAGTCACCGAGCACGACGGGGACGAGCTCGATGCCCTCCCCCGTGCCCAGGTTGCGCGAGTACTGCTTGTCCTGCGCGTTGTTCCAATGCTCGTGGACGCCCAGGCTGGGCAAGGGCTGCCCGTCGCCGTCCGGATCGTACACCGCGCCCGAAGGCGGCGAATCGGCCAGGGCGGCCTCCCGCAGGTGGTCGGTGGTGCCAGACATGCTGGGGTAGCTCTCCCGGCCTGTCCCGCCCCACTCGGCCTCCATGAAGTCGAAGCCCACCGAGTCAATGGCCACCGCGTCCTGACTGACGAAGATGCTCTCGGGCCAGTCGCCGTTGAACGGCGCCATCTGCCAGCGCACGGGCCTGCCGTCCCAGTCCTGTCCCGCTATCAGGCCGTCAACCAGGTAGAGGACGGTCTTGCCGCCGAGCTCCGGGTGCCCCATCAGGTCCACCACGGCGCGGTAATGCCCCATGCCGGGCAGGTTCACCGGCAAGGTCTGGTGCATGTCGTAGAAGCGCCGCCCGAGGGGGTCGTTGTAGGTGATGGGGTTGCGGATCAGTGAGCCGTAGTGGTTCTTCGCGCACAGGGTGATTCCGTTCATCTCGTGGCTTTTCAGGATGGCGAAGTTGATGAGGTAATCCGCCTCGGCGAAAGACGTCGGTATGTGGTCCTGCCCGGTCAGGCCCTCGGTCCGTTGCGGCTCGGGGTCGCTCCAGACCATCGGCACGTCGGAGTGGGAGACCAGCTTGCGCCCGGAGACAGGCGAGCCATAGCGCGTCAGGCAGACCACCTCCCGCAGCTCCTCGTGACAGCGAATGGCATTGTAGTAGAAGTTAGGCATGATGCGGGACGGATCACCGATGGAGATCTGCCCCGCCGGCACCCCGGCGTCCGTGACCAGTTGCTCCAGCAGGGCCACGGTGAGCTGGGGCGAGTTGCCTATGCCGTCGGCGTACTGCCACGGCTTGCCCATGCGCATGGGATCCGCCTCGCCGGTCAGCGTGTGGTTGGTCTTTATGGCGACCTTCTCGCCCACCTGGTAGCCGACGTCGCCGCGGCCGTGGGTGCGGTTGTAATGGCGGAACAGGGCGCCCCATGCCCCGGTCACCGTGTCCTGGCCTGTCAGGCGGAGCAGCGCCTGCTCCAGCATCTCGCTGACCACTTCCTGGTCGGTGTGCTGGTACCAGAGCGTGCCGGTGTGCGGACCGCTCCAGTCAACGGCATCCGCATCGCGCACCCAGACGACTCGTCCGGGGTGGATGCCCTGCGCCACTCCCACCGGCTGGTTGGCCGGCAGCGGATCGGCGGCGGCCAGGGCGGAGCGCCCGTCGGTCAGGCTGAGCGTCAGCGACACAGCCCCCACCGCCACCGCAACCATAGCGGCCGCCAGCGGGTAGCGGGCCTTCCGCAGGTAGCGCTTTGCCCTGCCCAGGGCGCCCAACGCCCCCGCGGTGCCCAACAACCACACGACGAATCCGGAGGCCAGCGGCAGCGCCGCCCGCTGACACGGGTAGCGTGCCCGGGACGGCCTGGGGATGACACGAACCAGGAACCAAATCATGGCCATCAGCCCGGTGGCCCGGACGAGCCAGCGGAACGCCCCGCTGCTCTGCTGCCCGCCGCAGCGGCGGGACTCCTTCTGAGTGCTGTTCTGCTTCTCTGCACAAGACATGTGCCACCTCCAGCTTCCCATCACGCCTGTTCGTAGATCAGTCGCCCACTCGCACGGCGACCAGCTCAATGCCCGCCCCCGTGCCCAGGTTGCGGGAGTACTGCTTGTCCTGCGGGTTGTTCCAGTGTTCATGCACGCCCAGGCTCGGCAACGGCGTCCCATCGCCCTCCGGGTCATACGTGGTGCCGGAGGGTGGCGAGTTCGCCAATGCCGCCTCGCGCATGTAGTCGGTGGCGCCGTCCATCGCGGGATAGCCGTCTTCCCACTCGGCGCGCAGGAAATCGTAACCTACCGAATCTATGGCCACCTGGTCCTGGGACAGGAACAAGCTGCTGGGCCAGTCGTTGTTGAACGGCGGCATCTGCCAGCGTTCGGGCCGGCTGTCCCAGTTGCGGCCGGCAAACAGGCCGTCCACCACGCACAGCAGCGTCTTGCCGCCCAGCTCACGGTGCCCCATCAGGTCCACCAGCGGGCGGTAGTGCCCCATGCCGGGCGTGTTCACGGGCAGGCCCTGGTGCAGGTCGTAGTGGCCCTGCGGGGACCATCTGCGCGAAGGCACAGGGCGCCGGATCAGGGAGCCGTAATGGTTCTTCGCACACAACGTGATGCCGTTCATATGGTGGCTCTTCAGCACGGCCAGGTTGATGAAGTAGCTTGCCCCGGCGAATGCAGCCGGCAGGTGGTCGGCCCTGTTGACGCCTTCCATGCGCGATGCGTCCGGCTCGCTCCAGGACAGCGCCACTTCCGAGTAGCGCACGAGCATCCGCCCGGAACTCGGCCGGCCGGCGGTCGTCAGGTACGCCACCTGCCCCAAACCCGGCGTCTTGCTCAAAGCGTGGTAGAAGCAGTTCGGCATAATGCAGGAGGGGTCACCGATCGAGATGTCGGCGGGCGCAACGCCCGCCACCGCAGTGAGCTGTTTCAGCAAAGCGATGGCCAGTTGCGGGGAGTTGCCGATGCTGTCGGCGTACTGCCAGGGCTTGGCCATTAGCATGGGGTTGGCCGAGGCGCAGAGCACGTGGTTTGTCTTGATGGCGATCTTCTCGCCCGCGCGGTAGCCGACGTCGCCCCTGCCCCTGGCCCGGTTGAAGTGGCGGAACAGCGCGTCCCAGGCGGCCGCGTCCGTGTCCTCCCCGGCCAGGGCGCGCAGCGACTCCGACAGCATCTCCGTCACGGCCTCCTGCTTCACGTGCTGGTACCACAGAGTGCCCGTGCCGGTCCCGGACCAGTCGGTAGCTTCGGGGTCGTGCGCCCAGACGACGCGGCCGGGATGGACGCCCTGTGCCACTCCCACCGGCTGGTTGGCCGGCAGCGGATCGGCGGCGATCAGAGCAGGCCCTCCATCGCTCAGGCTCAGCGTCAGCGACAGAGCCCCCACCGCCACCGCAACCATGGCGACCGCCAGCGGGTAGCGGGCCTTCCGCAGGCAGCGCCTCGCCCTGCCCAGGGCGCCCAACACCCCCGCGGCGCCCAACAGCCACACGACGAACCCGGAGGCCAGCGGCAGCGCCGCCCGCTGGCACGGGTAGCGCGCCCGGGACGGCTTGGGAATGACCCGCACGAGGAACCAGATCAGTGCCACAAGCCCGGTGGCCCGCACGAGCCAACGGACGGCCCAGGTACTTCGCCGCCCGCCATGCCGGTGGGGCTCCTGCTCAGTGGTCCTGTGCTCACCCGTGCAAGACACGTGATCCCTCCGCACATCAGGTCAGGGCGCGGTATCAACGGCCCAGGAAAAGCGCCGGCGCGCGGCGACGCCGTTGC
>CAYFVS010000272.1:0-3203 GCA_964346565.1 uncultured candidatus Brocadiaceae bacterium
GTCGGCATCGTCAACGCCGGCGACCCGGCCCAGGCATACCAGGACGGGTTCAACATCGCCGCCCTCAACCAGGACGGCCCCAATCGGGACGCCGCCGCGACCATCGCGGCGGCGGTCGCTGCGGCCCTCCTCCCTCAGGCCAGCGTGGAGAGTGTCCTGGACGCCATGTTCGAACATAGCGCGGAAGTCGTCCGCCGCTCGCTGGTGTTGGGCATGGACCTGGCCCGGGGAAGCGACGGGCCGGACGAGTTCGTCGAGAAGTTCTACGAGAGCCTGCTGGACTGGACCTGGCCCGGCCGTCGGTGGGATCCGGACCGCTACTTCAGCGGCAGCAGCCTGGAGATACTCCCCGCCGTCGCCGGCATCCTGCATCTGTGCGGCGGTGACGTTGAGCGGTGCTTGGTCGAGGGGGGCAGCTTCGGCAGGGACTGCGACACCATTGCCGGCATCGCGGGTAACATCTCCGGCGCCCTGCGCGGGACCGCCGACATCCCCGGGGAGTGGATCCAGACCGTCGAGAGGGCCAACCAACCCTTTTTCGCAGAAGCGGAGGGAGATCCCGACGCCAGCCTGCGCCGAACGGCCGACCGGCTGGTGGACGTGCTGCGCCGCGAGCGCGACGCCGCGCGGCAGCGGGCAGACCTCCTGGACGAGATGCTGGGCGAGCAGTGAACCACCGTTCTGCGCACATGAGACGGAGCGAGGGCATGAGTGAGAGGATTCCGGTTCTGCTGGATACGGACATCGGTTCGGACATTGACGACGCAGTTTGCCTGGCCTACCTGCTGGCGGAGCCTCGCTGCGAGCTGGTGGGCATCACCACGGTGAGCGGCGAGCCCAAGAGGAGGGCCATGCTGGCGGACGCCATCTGCCGGGCGGCCGGCCGGGAGGACGTGCCCGTGCGCAGCGGATGCGACGTGCCGATTCTGACCGATCAGCGCCAGCCGGAGGCCCCCCAGGCGGAGGCGCTGCACCGCTGGGAGCACCGGGAGGGGTTCGCGGACTACGAGGCGGTCCCCTTCCTGCGCCAGACCATCCGGGAGCGCCCGGGGGAACTCACGCTGCTGACCATCGGTCCGCTGACCAACGCCGGGCTGTTGTTCGCCGTGGATCCGCAGGTGCCCCGTCTGCTGAAGCGCCTTGTGATGATGGGCGGCTGTTACTTCGAGCCGGGCGCGAAGGAATGGAACGCGATGAACGATCCGATCGCCAGCGCCCTGACCTTCGGCGGCCGGGTGCCGGAGCTGACGGCCTGCGGGCTGGACGTGACAATGCAGTGCCGCATGGCGGCGGACGAATGCCGGCGCCGCTTCCATGGCGGCCCCCTGGACGTGGTGGCGGACATGGCGGAAGTCTGGTACCGCCACCAGGACGCCATCACCTTCCACGACCCCCTGACAGCGGCGTGCCTGTTCCAGCCGGACATCTGCGATTACCGCACCGGGCGGGTGAGTGTGGACGTGGAGGCCGGCGAGACCCATGGGGCAACGCGGTTCGAGGAGGCGGCGGACGGCCCTCACCGAGTGGCCTGTGCGGTAGATGCGGATCGGTTCTTCGAGCGCTACTTCGAAGTTGCCGCCGTCTTCCGGCAGAGCTGAGACCGTAGCCCTCCCTCAGGGCGACTTGCCCAGGGCCTGCATGATGGCACTGGTCAGGCAGGGCGACGGCTCGGCCAGCTCCATCGTGACCTGCAGGGCGAAGACGGGCACGGGCGGCTCGCCTCCGGCGGCTGCCTCCAGCTTCACGGCGTCCTTCTGGGTGGTCACCAGGGCGCCGCAGCCGGCCCTCCGCGCATCTTCCATCAGATCGCTCAGCTCGGCCGGCCCGTAGGCGGCATGGTCGGAGAAGACGCGGCCGAACACCGGCTCACAATCCGCCTTGCGCAGCGTCAGCTCGAATGCCTCCGGGTTGCCCACCCCGCAGAACCAGCCCCAGTCCCCTTCCCGCAGGCTCTCGATGGGGCGGTGGCGGTCGGTTCCACCGATCGGGCGCAGGCCCTCCAGCGCGTTGCGGCAGAGCGCCACGGGGGCCGCCGGGCAGATTGCTTGCAGCCGCTCCGATATCTGCGCCACCCGCTCGCGGCTCACCAGGTCGGAACGGGTGATCACCAACACATCCGCCCTGGCCAGGCCGGCCAGCGGCTCCCTCAGCAGCCCCCGGGGCAGCAGGCAGCCCCCGCCGAAGGGCCAGACGGCGTCGATGAGCACGATGTCCAGCTCGCGGCCTATGCGCCGGTGCTGGAACCCGTCGTCCAGTATGAGCGCGTCCGCTCCGTGGCGGCGGACGGCCTCGCGCGCGCCCTCGATGCGGTCGGGGTCCACCACCAGAGGCACGCCCTGGGCCAGGTGGGCCAGCAGGTCGTTCTCGTCGTCCACGGCCAGCCGCTCGTGCCGGCCGTAGCCCCGGGACAGGATGGCGGGGCGGCGGTTGTGAATGAGCATCAACCGGGCCAGCCAGGCGACCATGGGCGTCTTGCCGGTGCCCCCCGCCGTGATGTTGCCCACGCTGATTACGGGCACGGGGGCGCGATGCACCTTGCGCCACCCCCGGTCGTAGAAGACGTTGCGCGCCCGCACGGCCAGCCCGTAGGGCCAGGAGGCCGCCCGCAGCGCCGCCCGCACGCAGGCCAGCCCTGCGCCGCGACGGGCCGGGTTGATGACCCGGCGGTGCAGCCGGAACAGGGCATCCCTCATGCTCAAGGTGGCTCTCCTCTGGCTGGGGGGCCGTCGGCCCGGCGCCCGTTGCATGTCAGCAGCGCGCACCTACAATACAGAGAAGTGGGAAGTGCGGCAAGACTAACGCGCGAACCTGTGCGGAGGGCAGAGCCATGGTCAAGGTGGGCATAATCGGTCTGGGCGGCATGGGGACAAAGCACCTGGAGTGCTACGAGAAGCTGCATGACGCGGAGGTGGTGGCCATCGCCGACGTGGTCGAGGAGAAGCTCCAGCCGGGCGAGGCCGGCGTCAAGATCAACGTCGGCGAGGGGCGGGCCAGCGTTGACCCTGACCGCCACGCTCTCTACACCGACGCCGAGGAGCTGATAGCCGATCAGCGGGTGGAGCTGGTGGACATCTGCCTGCCCACCTTCCTGCACGCGGACCACTGCGTGAAGGCGCTGGAGGCGGGCAAGAACGTGCTGTGCGAGAAGCCGCTGGCGCTCACCTACGCCGAGTGTGAACGCGTGCTGGAGGCCGCCGCCGAGG
>CAYFVS010000273.1:0-2909 GCA_964346565.1 uncultured candidatus Brocadiaceae bacterium
GTCTTCGACAGGTAGTCCAGGTCCAGGTAGATGCCCTCGAAGCCGTGGTGTGCGGCCTGCTCGACCGCCTCCTCGAAGGGCAGGGAAACGCCGATCGCCGATCCCATGAATGCGGGATACATGGCCACTCACTCCTTCCACCGGGTTGATGCCGCCCCGTCGCTCAGCCCGCACCGCCCCCCGTCAGCTCCCGGTACATCCGCAGCAGTTCCATCGTGACCGGGCCAGGGGAGCCGTCACCTATCGGGCGGCTGTCAATGCGAACCACCGGGATGATCTCGGCGGCGGTGCCGGTCAGGAAGCACTCGTCCGCCACGTACAGGTCGAACCGCGTCATGTCCCTCTGCAGCGTCTCGATGCCCGCCTCGGCGGCCAGTTCCATGACGACCCCACGGGTGATTCCCGCCAGGATGCCCGCGTGCACGGGTGGGGTGGCCAGCGAGCCGTCGTTGACCGTGAAGATGTTGTCCCCCGTGCACTCGGCCACGTAGCCGGCGGCGTTCAGCATGATGGCTTCGCTGGCGCCCGCCTGGAGGCCCTCGATCTTCGCCAGCACGTTGTTCAGGTAGTTCAGGCTCTTGATGCGCGGGTTGAGGGCGTTGGGATGGTTCCGCACGGTCGAGGCGGTCACCACCTCGAGCCCGTTGCGGTAGTGCTCCTCGGCATAGAGCACGATGCTGTCAGTGATGATGATCACCTGGGGGTCGGGGCACTTGTAGGGGTCCAGGCCCAGCGTGCCCACGCCGCGCGTGACCACCACGCGGATGTAGGCGTCGCTCAGCCCGTTGGCCTGAAGGGTCGTCTCGATGGCCTCGGTCATCTCCTCCGGGCTCAGCGGGATGTCGAGCGCGATGGCCCGGGCCGAATCGTACAACCGCTGGACGTGCTCGCGCCCGCGGAAAACCTTGCCCCCGTAGGCGCGGATGCCTTCGAAGACGCCGTCCCCGTAGAGCAGGCCGTGATCATAGACGGAGATGCACGCGTCTTCCTTGTCCACCAGCTCGCCGTTGAGGTAAACCTTCAGTCCCAAGTCCCTTTCCTTCGTCTCTTGCAGGGCTCCCCCCGGCCGAGGGACGTAGCCTATAGCCTGGCCACGGGCGGTGCAAATGCTTCATCCCTCTGCCAGCCGGCCGTCGCGCAGGTGCACGATGCGCTCGCCCATGGCCGCCACGCGCTCGTCGTGTGTGACGATGACCAGGGTGCAGTCGGTCTCGGTCCGCAGCCGCTCCAGCAGGGCCAGTATCTCGGCCCCCGTCTCGCTGTCCAGGTTGCCCGTGGGCTCGTCGCACAGGAGCACCTCCGGCTGGTTGACCAGGGCGCGGGCGATGGCGGCACGCTGGCGCTCGCCCCCGGAGAGCTGCGCGGGGCGATGGTCAACCCGCTCCGCCAGGCCGACCAGGCTCAGCATGTGAGCGGCCCGCTCGGACGCCTCCCGGCGCAGGCTGCGCCAGCGGGGCAGCGGCGCCTCTGCCAGCGCGGGCAGGGCCACGTTCTCCAGCGCGGTGAAGTCCGGCAGCAGGTGGTAGAACTGGAACACGAACCCGAACAGGCGGTTGCGCCGGTGCGCACGCTCCAGGGCAGAGAGCCCCGCCAGGTCACGTCCCTCGTACAACACCCGCCCCTCTGTCGGCGTATCCAACATGCCCAGGATGTGCAGAAGGGTGCTCTTGCCTGCCCCGCTGGGCCCCGCGATGCAGAGCAACTCGCCCCGCTGCACCTGCACGTCCACCCCGTGCAGCACGCGCAACAGGCGCCGCCCGATGCGGTAATCCTTGACCACGCCCTCGGCCTGCAGGACGACCTCCTCCGGCATTCAGTCCCCCTCTTCGGGTCTGAGCAGCGGGAACAGGATCACGTCGCGAATCGAGCGCTGGTCGGTCAGCGCCATGACCAGCCGGTCCACCCCCAGGCCCATCCCGCCGGCCGGCGGCATGCCGTGGGCCTGGGCGATGAGGAAGTCCCGGTCAATGCTCAGGCGCTCCTCCTCGGTGCCCACCTGGTCCAGGAAGCGCCGCTCCTGCTCCAGCGGGTCGTTCAGCTCGGTGTAGGCAGGCGCCATCTCGATGCCCCCGATGTACAGCTCGAACCGCTCGGCCAGCTCGGGATCGTCCGGTTTGGCCTTCGCCAACGGAGAGATGCTCTTCGGGTAGTCGGTCACGAAGATGGGGCCGATCAGGGCGCCCTCCACCTGCTTCTCGAACAGGTGGTATGCCAGCCAGTCGGGGTGCTCGGTGCGGGCACCCTGGAGACCGAGTTGCTCCGCGCGGCTGCGGATGGCCTGCTCGTCGTCACGCGCCGGGCCCAGGTTCTCTTCCAGCAGTTCCCAGAACGGCCGGCGCGGCCAGGGGGGCGTGTAGTCCACGGTCCGGCCGTCGAACGGCAGCGTGGCCGAGCCGCAGACGTCGGCCGCCAGGTGGTGTATCATCTGCTCGGCCAGGCCCATCATCGTGTGGTAGTCGCCGTATGCCTCGTAGACCTCCAGCATGGTGAACTCGGGGTTGTGCTGGCTGGAGATGCCCTCGTTGCGGAAGTTGCGGTTTATCTCGAACACTCGCTCCATCCCACCGACCAGGAGCCTCTTCAGGTAGAGCTCGGGGGCGATGCGCAGGTAGAGGTCAATGTCCAGCGCGTTGTGGTGGGTGACGAACGGCCGCGCGGCCGCCCCTCCGGCGATGGGCTGCATCATGGGGGTTTCCACCTCGACGAAACCCCGCTCGTGAAGGAACTCCCGCATGGCGCGCACCAGGCGGCAGCGCTGCCGGAAGCAGTCCATCACATCTTCGTTCGTGAACAGGTCCACCGAGCGGCGGCGGTAGCGGGTCTCCTGGTCGCGCAGGCCGTGCCACTTCTCCGGCGGGTTCAGCAGGGCCTTTGCCAGGGGGCGGAAGGTGTCCGCGAAGATGGTGATC
>CAYFVS010000274.1:0-13181 GCA_964346565.1 uncultured candidatus Brocadiaceae bacterium
ACGCCACGGTAATGACAGCGGTAACCAGCCAGGCTTGCTTGAGGCGCAGCAGACCAAGAACCAGGACCACCAGCGGGACCAGAAGCATCCAGAGGGCCGCAGCGTGGATCCAGTACAGCACACCTGGCATAGAGAGCTGCTCGTGTTCCACGTAGTTGTGGTACTTGACGCCGTGGTATCCCAGGACGAAGCAAACGGAGATTAGCGTCGCAAGGGACGCGCCCACGACACGGATGATGCGCTCGAGCCGACTCATAGCTTCTCTCCTCATTATGTTGGAGGCACCGGGTCACAGTTCGGCCCGTGCGGATTGTAGCACCGGCCGGACGTGCGCCACAAACTGTGGGGTTCTCCATAGTGAACGGTCGGGAGTGCACTGCTGTCCGCCTTTCTACTGCCTGCAGCGCCGCCTCACGGGAGCCAGGCTCCTCTTCAAGCCCTGGCAGCACCCGCCCCCGGCTTGACTTGTGTGGGCCTATTGCGTATCGTGGCAAATGGGCGGCTGCCGGAGTGCCGTCCTGCCTGGGACCGCGCTTTGTCGGGGTCTGGCCCTTGCCAGGGGACATACCACACCTATACTTCCGGCTCGCCGTACTGGCGGTCACGTTCTGCCTGTCGGGCTTCTTCAGCGGCTCGGAGACGGCCCTGTTCTCCCTCGCTCCCGACGAGCTGGGCCGCATGAGGGACGGTTCGACGCTGGACCGGATGGCGGCGGCCCTGCGCGACCGGCCGAAGAGGTTGCTCACCACGGTGCTGTTCGGCAACATGCTGGTCAACGTCATCTTCTTCAGCGTCTCCTCCCTGATTGCCGCTGACCTGGAGCCGCAGGTCGGTCGCACCGGCGCCTTCCTGCTGGGGCTCGGCTCGCTGCTGGTCATCATCCTGGGCGGGGAGGTGATGCCGAAGAACGTGGCGGTGATGGTGCAGCGGCCCTTCTCGCGGCTGTCCGCCGTGCCTTTGCTGGTCCTTCAGAAGCTGCTGGTCGTGGTCGTGCTGCCGCTGGAGAAGCTGGCCGATTGGGTGGCCTCCCTCGTGGCCGGCGGACGCCACGGCGTGCGCGCCGAGGAGCTGAGCCTGATGGCCGACCTGGCCGGGCGGGAGGGCGTGCTGGACGCCGGAACGGGGCAGATGATCGCCGAGGTCATCGAGCTGGGCGAGGTCCGGCTGCGCGAGCTGATGATACCCCGGGTGGAGATGGTCAGCTTCAACCTGGAGCATCCAAGGGAGCGGCTGATCGAGCTGTTCCGGCAATCGAAGCTGACCATGATTCCCGTCTACGAGGGGACCGTGGACAACATGCGGGGCGTGGTGCACATCAAGGACGTGCTGTTCCGGGGCGGAGAGCGGCCCGTGCGCGAGGCGGTGCGGCCGCTGCCGTTCCTGCCGGAGACGGCCACGGTTGAGGAGGCGTTGCGCCGGTGCCGGGAACAGGGCTCTAAGACCGCCTTCGTGGTGGACGAGTACGGGTCCGTCGCGGGGCTGATCACAATCGAGGACCTGCTGGAGGAGATAGTGGGCGAGATCGCCGACGAATACGACGGCGAGCAGCGGCCGAACGTCCAGATACTGCCCGACGGCCGCATCCGTGTGCGCGGCGGACTGAGCCTGCGGGAGTGGTGCGAGCTGCTGGAGAGGCCGATGCCCGACCTCGACGTGGACACCGTCGGCGGGCTGGTCATGGCGGAGCTCGACCGCGTCCCCCAGGTCGGCGACCGCGCCGAGTGGGAAGGCATGGAGCTGACCGTCGAGTCAGTGCGCGGCCGCAGGGCGGACAGCCTGCTGGTCAGCTTCCCGGCCGCCCGGACGGAGGAGGGCGCCCATGCCTGAGTATCTACTGCTGGCGGCAGCCATCCTGGCCGCGGCCTTCTACAGCGGCAGCGAGACGGGCATCTACTGCGTCAATCGCCTGCGGGTGTGGCTCCGTGCCCGCCAGGGCATGGCGCCGGCGCGCGCCCTGCAGCGGCTGGTCTCCCAGCCGCGGCTCGCCGTCAGCACCATGCTGGTGGGCACCAACATCGGCATCTACGTGGCGACGGCCGTCTGCACCGAGAAGCTGCGCCACACCGGTCTGGCCGCCCAGGCGGACCTCTACAGCAGCCTGATCATGCCGCCCGTTCTTCTTATCTTCGCCGAGGTGCTGCCCAAGTCCCTGTTCCAGCATCACGCCGAAGGGCTCATGTACAGGGTGGTCTGGCCGCTGCGGCTTTCGGAGTGGCTGTTCTACCCCCTGTCGCTGCTGCTCCGGGCGGTCAGCACGCTGGCCCAACTGCTGCTGGGCAGGCACGCAACGGCCCACCGGCCCGTGGTCACCTCGGAAACCGTGCGCTTCTACATCAACCAGGGAGCGGCGCACGGGGTGCTCAGTGCCTATCAGCGCCGAATGGCGGAGAACATCATGCGCCTGCGCAGCGTGGAGCTGAACGTGGCCCTGACGCCGCTCGACGAGGTCGTGATGGTGCCGGCCGAGGCGTCCGCCGAAGCGCTGCGGGAACTGCTGGCCGCCCACCGCTACTCCCGCGTGCCCGTGTTCGAGGAGCGCCGCGATAACATCGTGGGCGTGGTCAACGTGATGGACCTGGCGACGGCCGAGCCCGGCGCGGGCCCGCGCGAGGCTGCCCGCGACGTCCTGCGCGTCCCCAGGGACGCCTCCGTGGCGGAGGCGTTGACCATGCTCCGGAGGGCCAAGCAGCAGTTCGCCGTGGTCACCGGTGAGCAGGGCGCGGCGGTGGGCGTGGTGACGGTGAAGGACTTGGTCGAGGAGATAGTGGGCGAACTGGAGGCCTGGTAGGAGGCGGCCATGCGGCGATGGCGAGCACCGTTGGTGGCGGCACTGCTGGGGATGGCCGTTCTGGCGTCGAGCGCCGCTCCGGCGCAGAAGGTGGGCGTCAGGCTGGACCTTGAGCCGGCACAGGTCCCCGCTGGAGGGGAGGCGGCGGCGCGCTTCCGCTTCGTCTGCCCCGAAGGGCAGTACGTCCAGCAGGCCGGGTTCGCGGTCGAGTTGACCTCCGTGGACCCGGCGGGCGACGCCGTCCGGGCCGGCCCACCCGTCCCGCCGGAGCCGAAACGCAAGTACGACGAGACGCTCCGGGCGGAGGTGGCGTACTGGGACGGTCGGTTCGCCGTCAGCCTGCCCCTGTCGGTCTCGGCGCAGGCGGCCCCGGGGGACTATGCGCTCACGTTCTCGCTGCGCTATCAGGCGTGCTCGCCCGGCCTTTGCCTGCTGGAGCAGGAGGAGCTGACGGCCTCTCTGACCGTCCAGCCGGCTGAAGAACGCCCCGCTGAGGCACCCGAGGCGGCTGCGGCGCCGCCGGCGGAGGGCTCGGTGCAGGAGCGCGCGGCCCGGCTGCTGGACCTCAGCGTCCTGGGCGTCGTCCTGGTGTGCTACGTGGCTGGCCTGGGGCTCACGCTGACCCCGTGCATCTATCCCCTGGTGCCGGTCACCATCAGCCTGGTGGGGGCCACGTCGGGGCGGGGGCGGCTGGACGGTCTGGTGCGCTCGGGCGCCTACGTGCTGGGCATCTCGATGACCTACGGGCTGCTGGGCTCGCTGGCGGCGGCCACCGGGGGTATGTTCGGCGCGGCGCTTCAGCACCCCGCCGTTTACCTGGTCCTGGCCGGCGTATTTGCGCTGCTGGCCGGCGCGATGTTCGACTGGTATTCGTTCGACGTAACCTCCTCCCGGCTGCAGCGGCTTCAGGCGGGCCTGCGGGGCAAGGGCGGTCTGTTGGGCATCTGGGCGATTGGGCTTCTTAGCGGCGCGGCCGCCAGCGCCTGCACCGCCCCGGTCATCGCGGCGCTGCTGGTTTACGTGAGCCAGCAGGGCAGCCTGGTGGTGGGGTTCGGCACGTTCCTGGCGCTGGGTCTGGGGTTCGGCACGCCGCTCGTTGTGCTGGGCACGTTCACCGGCCTGCTGGAGACGCTGCCGCGCTCGGGCGCGTGGATGGTGACGGTCAAGCGGGTGTTCGGGCTGGCGTTGCTCGGGGTGGCGCTGTACTTCCTGGAGCGCAGCCGGGTGCTGCCGCCGACGTGGTACCGTGCGCTCCTCGGGGCGTTCCTGGTGGGCGCCAGCGCGTTTGTGGGCGCATTCGACTCGGTTCCCTCCGGCGCCGGCTGGTGGCTTCGGCTGAGGAAGGCCGCGGGCGTCCTGTGCCTGCTGGCGGGGGGAGTCCTGGTGGCGACGGCCCTGTGGGGCGCGCTCGGGCGGCAGGTCACGGCACCCACGCAGGGCCCTGCCGTCGAGTGGCATGTCTCCGAACCGGAGGCCCTCGCCGAGGCCGAGCGCACCGGGAGCCCCGTTCTGCTGGACTTCCTCACCGACACCTGTCCCGCCTGCGAGAAGATGCTGCGCACGACGTTCCGCGACCCGCGCGTGGTGGCCGAATCGCGGCGATTCGTCTGTGCCAAGCTTGACCTGAGCGACACGGGCGACCCCGAGGTGCAGCGACTGATCGAGGAGTATGAGATCAGCGGGGTGCCCATGGTAGTGTTCCTCAGCACCGCCGGCGAGCGGGCCTCCTACGCCGAATACATCGGCCCCGAGCGCATGTTGGGGCTGATGCGCGGCGTGCAGTGAGGCCCGTTCCGGTTGCGTCTCAGCCGTTCTGAGCTTGCTTCGGGGGGGCGGATCGTGTAAGATGCATAGGCGATTCGACCTTCCTGTCGGCCCCTTCCGGGCCGGGGCCTTCGACTCATCCTGGCGGCGACATCGCATGGCGTTTGCCGCCGGTTACTGGTCCGCCGGTCGAGGCGGCCCGGACCTGACCCTCCGAGATCAACATGAGCACGACACAGATCGAGAAGCAGGGCATCGCGCTGGAGCGCCTGCGCAACATCGGCATCATGGCGCACATTGACGCCGGCAAGACCACGGTGGCCGAGCGCATCCTGTATTACTCCGGCCGCACCCACCGCATGGGCAGCGTGGACGACGGCGACGCGACCATGGACTGGATGGACCAGGAGCGCGAGCGCGGCATCACCATCGTCAGCGCCGCTACCACCACGTACTGGCGCGACCACCGCATTAGCCTGATTGACACGCCGGGCCACGTGGACTTCACCGTGGAGGTCGAGCGCAGCCTGCGCGTGCTGGACGGCGTCATTGCGCTGTTCTGCGGCGTGGGCGGGGTCGAGCCCCAGTCGGAGGTCGTCTGGCGCCAGGCCGAGAGATACGATATACCCGCCATCGCGTTCATCAACAAGATGGACCGCGTGGGGGCGGACTTCGAGCGAGTGGTGGAGGAGATCCGCATGAGACTGGCCGCCCGGCCGGTGCCCGTGGCGCTGCCCCTGTACGAGGGGGACGACTTCGTGGGCATACTGGACCTGGTGGACGAGAAGGCCGTCTTCCACAGCGACCATGACCTGGGCAGGAGTTACCGCGAGGAGCCCGTGCCGGCGGCGCACCGGAAGCGGTTCGACATGTGGCGGCAGCATCTGCTGGCGGAGGCGGCGGAGGCGGACGAAGTGGTCATGGAGATGTTCTGCACGGACGAGCCCGTCCAGCCGGAACTGGTGCGCCGCGCGCTGCGGGAGGCCACGCTGGCCGGTGAGATCGTCCCCGTCCTTTGCGGTTCCGCTTTGAAGAACAAGGGCGTCCAGCGGCTGATGGACGCCGTGGTGGACTACCTGCCCTCGCCCGTAGACCTGCCTCCGGTCATCGGGGTCAAGGGGGAGGATGGGGAGATGGTCGAGCGCCATCCGAAGCCGCAGGACCCCCTGGCGGCGCTGGCATTCAAGGTCGTCACCGACCCACACATGGGCCGGCTGACCTACGTGCGCGTTTACTCGGGCACGCTGGAGGCCGGCAGCCAGGTCTACAACGCCACGCAGGAGAAGCGCCAGCGGGTGAGCCGCCTGCTGGAGATGCACGCCGACGACCGCCAGAACCGCGAGGCGCTGACCTGCGGCGAGATCGGGGTGGCCGTCGGCCTATCGGACACTACCACGGGAGACACGCTGTGCACCGAGGAGCACCCGCTGGTGCTGGAGGCTATGGAGTTCCCCGCGCCCGTCCTGTCGGTGAGCGTCAAGCCCCGCAGCAGCGTCGAGAAGGAGAAGCTGGCTAAGGCCCTGCGCGCCCTATCCGCCGAGGACCCCACCTTCACCGTGACGTACAACTCCGAGACCGACGAGACGGTCATCAGCGGCATGGGCGAGTTGCACCTGGAAGTGCTGCTGGAGCGGCTGCGGCGGGAGTTAAAGCTCGAGCCCGAGGTGGGCCCCCCGGCAGTCGCCTACCGCGAGACGGCCACGCGCCGTGCGCGCATCGAGCACAAGCACGTCAAACAAACCGGCGGCCACGGGCAGTACGCGCACGTGATCCTGGAGCTGGAACCGCTGGAGGCCGGGGGGGGCTTCGAATTCATCAACGAGGTCCGCCGCGGAAACGTGCCCAGGGAGTACATCCCCGCCGTCGAACGCGGTGTGGTGGACGCGATGGCCGAGGGCGTGTGGGCGGACTCGCCCGTGGTGGACGTCGCCGTGCGGCTGGTGGATGGTTCGGCGCACGAGGTGGACTCCTCCGAGGTGGCCTTCCGCATCTGCGCGCGGGAGGCGTTCCGGCGGGGCTTCCTGCGGGCCAGGCCCAGGCTGCTGGAGCCGGTTTGCCGCATCAACATCGTCACGCCGCAGGAGTACGCGGGCCCGGTCGGGTCGGGCATTGCCGTCCGGCGCGGCCGCATCACGGCCACCGAATCGCGGGGCACCGGGCAGCTCATACGTGGCGTGATCCCGCTGGCGGAGACGTTCGGCTACGCTACTGAGCTGCGCAGCGTCACCAGCGGCCGGGCGAGCTTCGACCTGCGTTTCGAGCACTATGAGCCGGTTCGGGCGGACCTGGCTGAGGAGATCGTCCGCCGCAGGCGCGAGCGGCAGTAGCCCCGTTTGCGCCTGCCGGGATTTGGGCGCGTCAGGGCCGGGCGCTATAATGGATGCAGAGCGACTTCGATGGGGGGAGGAACGGACTATGCGCGAGGGAGAAATGTGGCGTCACATGCGCAAGCAGTTCGGGGAGATGGCCGACACGGTTGACGCGGCGCTGCGCCGCGTGCCTGGGATAGGGGCGCTGGCACGGGAGATGTATCCGCCCGTGAACGTTTACGAGAACCCGGAGGAGATAATCGTCCGGGCGGACCTGCCCGGCGTCGCCAAGCCCGACCTGGACATCGAGTTGCTGGACCGAACGTTGAGCATCCGGGGCAATCGCCCGCCGGACGCCTACGAGGATTACCGCTGCCGGGCGGCGGAGATACCTTCCGGTGAGTTCAGCCGCGAGGTCCGCCTGCCCGCCGCCGTGGACCAGGAAGCGGAGGCCAACGCCACCCTCCACGACGGAGTGCTCACGGTCAGGCTGAAGAAGCAGCAGCCGGAGCGCGGCAGGACCATACCGGTTGAGGAGGCGTGAGGGAGCTTCGGCCGCGGTCACACGTCTGCAAGTAAGGAACCGAGAAACCGTCATGGTTGAGCAAGAGAAGGTAGCTGAAGTGCTGGACGAGCTCCGCCCGGCCCTGCAGGCCCACGGAGGCGACGTGCAATTGGTCGAGGTGACTGAGGACGGCACGGTCAAGGTGCAGCTACAGGGCGCCTGCAAGGGCTGCCCCATGGCCACCATGACCATCCGGCAGGGCGTCGAGGCCAGGCTGAAGCAGGCGATTCCCGAGGTGAAGGGCGTGGAGGCCGTCTGAGCCGCGCAGCGTGACCGGAACCGAAGATCGCTGTCCACAAGGGACGAGGAGTGAACGCTCCCCGTCCCTTCTGCCATCTGGAGGGCGCCATGCGAGAACCGAGGTCGGTCTACTGCGACTGGGCCCTGCACGACGAGCTGGGCGACGACGTGCGCCTGAGCCACGAGATGACCATGGAGGTCCTGGACGTCTTGGAGCGGTGGCAGCGCCGGCACGGAGTGGGCTTTGACTACTACCTGCTGGACGCGTTCTGGTTCGATCAGCCGGGCGACTACACCCGGTTCGACCCCCGGATGTGGCCGGAGGGCTTCGAGCCCGCCCGCCAGCGTATCGAGGCCCTGGGCATGACCCCCGGACTGTGGCTGGACACGACGGGTGGCTCCGTGGCCGGGTGGAAGCCCTGGGAGGACGAGGAGCCCGAGCACGGCTGGGCGGCGTGGGCAGAGAGCCTGGACGTGCATTCGGACTGGAGCTACTGCCTGTTCGACGGACCGTACGGGGACGGCCTGCGCCGGGCGATGCTCCACGCCGTCGAGCAGTGGGGGGTGGGGCTGTTCAAGTTCGACTTCGCGAACTTCCGCGCCGTCTCCGAGCACTGCCGCCACCTGGACGAGGGGGAAGTCTATCGGCGGAACGTCCGGGCGTTCCAGGACGTCCTGCGCGACGTGCGCCGAGTCCGGCCCGGCGTGCTCTACCTGGCCTACAACGGGTTCGCACACATGCCGGACTACCTGGACGACACCACGAGCCCCGACCTGCCCGGCATTGACCCTGTCTGGCTGGAGGAGCTGGACTACATCTACAGCGGTGACCCCCGTCCGGCCGACCAGCCCGGCATGTCGCTGCGACGCTCCGTTGACCTGTACCAGGACCACATGGTCCACAGGTTCCACCGCAGCGGCATCCCCCTGGACCGCATTGACGACCACGGCTGCATGGTGGGTCGCACCAACACCATCTACTACCTGGGCAAACGCGGCTGGCGGCGCACGTGGGTCCAGAGCCTCGCCCGCGGCAGCCGGAAGCCCCACTTCTACGGAGACGTTCACCTTCTGGACGATGACGACGCGCGGTTCCTCGGGCGGGCTATGGAGGTGTTCTTCGGGCTGTTTCGGCAGGGCGCGGCTACCCGCCGGGTAGCACCCGGGGACGACCCCACGGGCGGCGTCCCCGGCTGGGCGCCGTGGCACGGCTTCCTGACCGGCGGCGCCGAGCGGGGGCTGCTGGTGCTGGTCAACCCCGGCCCGGAGCCGCGCGAGGGGACTCTGGCCCTGGACGGGCTGCGCTCGGCCCGGGTGCTGTTCCACGACGAAGGGCACGAACCCGGCTGCGCCGCGGACGACGGGCGGCTGGTCCTGGGGCTGGCTCCCGAACAGATGGCGCTGGTCGGGCTCGGAGAGATGGCGGACGAGCGGCACGTGCTGGGCACGAACGTGGGTGGTGACCCTGTGCCGGCCGACGCGCGCGCCATTGAGCTTCCCTTCAGCGAGGAGGAAAGCGGGCTTGACTGCCGGTTTGCGGGAACCCGCCTGGGAAGCGCGATTGACCGGTTCGACCTTCTGCGCCTCTCGTTCGTCCTGCGGCAGGAGGGCAGGGCGGCCCGCCGGACCTTCGGGCGGGACGAGGTGCCGGCCCGGGTGCTCCCGATTGCGGTCGAGGCGGACGGTCGGCCGGTCGAGGCGCTGACGCTCCTGCCCGACGTGAACATATGGTCCGGCTGCTCGTGGGTGACGGGGCTCTATCGGCTGGAGGAGCTTCGGGCGGCCGGGGAAGTAGCCATCCGGTTCGGGCGCCCCGCCGAGGCCGTCTCCGTCCGACCGGGCGCCTGGCTGGTGGCGTCGGGAGCAGGCTGACCGGAGGGCCCGCTACTCGCGAACCGCCAGCATCGGGCCCCGTGCGGGCGTGATTCAGGCGGCGCGCCCGAGCTTGCGGGAGGAGTAGACGCCGATCAACGCAACGCCGAGCAGCCCGAGCGTGCAAGGCTCCGGGACCGACGCGATGGGGTTGCCGATGCGCAGGAAGGTGACTGCGTAGACCTCGCCCCAGGAGATGCTTCCCCACTTGTCGTCCCAGCTTCCGCCCCAGGTTGTCCAGTTGATCACGTAGGGCAGGTCGTTCTCGTAGTAGTAACCCAGCCCGAGGATGCTGTGCCCGGAGATGCCGACGTGCACCGGGTAGCCGGCGTCGATCTCCGCGCGGTAATCGCTGAAGGTTAAGCGGCCGGTGCTCTCCCATTCGGTCCAGGCGGTTGCGTTGTAGGACTCGGAAGCAGCCGTCTGAGTCGAATCCCAAAGGACGAAGTCCAGGAAGCCCTGGGCCATGTCGGACCGGTAAGTGCTGCCGTCCACCGTGCGCATGAAGTCGGCCAGGCAGTTCCACGCTGCCCGGTCGCCGGGGTCAACCGTGCCGTCGTCGTTGCGGTCCCACGTGCCCTGGGACAGGCCGGCCGCAACGCCCGCCTGGCGGTGCTCCCACGAGGCCACCATGCTGTGGGTTGCGCTCAACGGGATGGCCCCGTTCAGCCCGTAGTGATCCTCGTTGTCCTGGTCCATGTCGGTCTCGTCCCAGTATGAGCCGTCTCCGTCCCCATAGGTGAACAGATTGGACTTGCCCATCTGGGAGTCCCAGAAGCCGAACAACATGCCCGCAGCAGTCGGGGAGCAGCCCTGCCACCAGTGATACTCGGGGACGTTTGGCAGGTAGACGGCTCCGGCCGGGGGAACAGCGGGGTCTATCAGGCCCATGCTCCAGCTCTCCAGGCCCAGCAACGATCCGCCCTCCAGAGCCGAGATGGACTCGGCAGCGGCCGGGGACGCGAGAGAACACAAGCACAAGACCAGAATGATTCCCAGCGCGACACATACGGAGCGGGGACGCATTAGCCTTCCTCCGGGGACAAACCATCATTCGGAGAACTTCATATGCATGTGGCACGCAAAAACGGTGCCCCCCGGCCGGCGGTGCAGGTTACATCGGTGGCGAGAGCTCCACGTGCCCACCGCGCAGCCACGCGCAGAGCATCTGCCCCGCTAACTGTCTACGTGCGACAGAGATACGTCATCTCTGCCGGCTCTCCTTCGGTGGCGCTCCAGAGCATCGCAGCCGGCCGGCCGCTCCCGATGCCTGCTTCCGCCGGCCGCGAGGCGTGTCGAGAAACAGTGACACGTGTCCAGACCACTCACCACCGGCCGCAGACCCGTCTCGCTCAGCCGAGCAGGCGGGCCAGGTTCTCGTAGCTGACGCGGATGCTCTCCATCGGCGCCAGGTCGCGCATCTCGTCCTGCTCCACCACCAGCCACTCGACGCCGCACTCCAGCGCCGCCTCGACCACGCCCGGTATGTCCACCACGCCCGTGCCGACCTCGGTGAATGCGTGCCCGCCCCGCTCGTCGTTGCCGGTGGCTCCCCCGTCGGGCACGCTGGCGAAGTCCTTCACGTGCAGTATGGGGCAGCGGCCTGCGTAGCGCCTGATCATCCGCGTCGGGTCAGCGCCCCCGTAGGTGACCCATGCGACGTCCAGCTCGCACTGCACGTTAGCCTGGTCGGTGTTGTCCAGCAGGATGTCCAGGCCGTACTCGCCGTCGAAGGCGGCGAACTCCTGGTTATGATTGTGGTAACAGAGGGTGACTCCTGCCTCCCGGCAGCGGGTCCCCGCCGAGTCCAGGAACTCCGCCAGGTGCAGGACCTGCTCCCGGCTCTCGCACGGCCCCCAGTACGTTACGACGTAAGCGGCGCCCATGGCGTCGGCCGCCGCGATGGCTGCTTCCACCTTCCCATCATCGCCCGGCAGGAAGACGCCGCCCTGAGCGACTGCCGCCAGCCCCAGCCCGCCCAGCCTCTGGCGGAACTCGTCGAGCGGCAGACCCACCTGCTTCCCGATGCGGGCAGGGCTCTCGATGCCCTGGTAGCCGACGCGGGCGACCTCCGCCAGCGTGCCCCAGGGGTCCTTCCTGGTCTCGTCTCCGACTATCCCGATCAGTCCGATCCTTGGTGCCATGTGGTTCTCCTTGCGGCTGACGCCTGTCCGTCAGGGCACAGGCGAGGAAGGTGCGGGCCGGCTCCTGGAGGCCTACTGCCGACGCTTCTGTTCGTACATCAGTCTGTCCGCCCTGGCGAGCAGTTCCTCTATGGACTCTCCGTCCTTCGGCCCGCGGCATGCCACACCGACGCTGAGGGACAGCTCGTAGGGATGCTCCCGCCGGGCGAGCCGCTTGTTGAGCGCGTGTTGGAGGCGTTGGGCGACCGTGTCCGCGGCCTTCCTGCTGGCTCCGAAGGCCAGCACGGCGAACTCGTCGCCGCCGACCCTTGCCACGACGTCGCTCTTGCGGAAGGTCTTGCTCAGCACCCGCGCCGCCTCCTGGAGGGCCTCGTCCCCGACCCGATGGCCGAACTGATCGTTGATCGCTTTGAATCCGTCCAGGTCGGCGAACAGCAGCAGAACTTCGCCCTCCTCCCGGTCGGCCAGCTTCAACTTCTGCTCGGCAAGGGTGATGAAACCGCGACGGTTGTAGAGCCCGGTCAGCTCATCACGCAACGACAGCTCCCGCAACCTTTCCCTCATGCGCACTATCTCGGTGATATCCCGCAACGTGGCCACGTGGGCTGAGTTGCCCTCCCAAACGGTCTTGACCACGCGCATCTGGGCCACGGCCTCATCGCCATCGGGGCCGGCGAGGTTCACCTCCCGGACCTCCTCGGGGTCCAGCGGCAGGCGGAATGGTTCGCCCACGAATCGCTCCGCCTCGCGGTGGAACAGTGCCACGGCTGCCGGGTTGACAAACTGGACGATGCCCTCCTCGTCCACCACCACCATTGCGTCTGCGCTGGAGTCCACGACCCGCCGCAGGCTTGCCTCAGCCCGCTCTCTGGCCTGCCGGATGCGCGTACGCTCCACCGCATACAAGATCGCCCGGGATAGCTCCCGGGGGTTCATGCGACTCTTGACCAGGTAGTCAGCCGCCCCTTCCCTGGCCGTGTCCAGCACCAGTCGGGTTTCATCGAGGCTGGTCAGCACGATGATGGGGATGCCTTCGGCCCGGCCGCGGACCTTCTCCACGTCCTTGATTGCCAGGGCGCCGGGCGCGGAGATACCCAGCAGGATCACGTCGCACTTGCCCTGTCCGATGCGCTCGAGGCCGGCATCCAGGCCGGCCACGTGCTCCAGCTCGAAAGCAATGCCCGCCGGGCCGGACAACATGCGCTTGACCAGCTCGGTGTCCTCCTCCGACTCCTCTATGAGGAGCACGCTGATTCTGTCGTCATCCATGGTGACCGGCTCTCGGGCCGGATGGGGCGCCGCTACTTCACATAGGGGTTCTGCTTGATCTGCTCGGGCACGCTCACGGCGCGGAACTTCATCTTCGAGTAGTGCGGTATGGCGACCGGACCGCCGATCGTGTAGATGAACTCGTCAACGAACTCCTGGGTCGGCCCGTCCATGCCGTTGATGTAATCGGCGGGCACCTGCCGCTCCTTGGCGGCGATGTTGGACAGGTC
>CAYFVS010000275.1:0-9217 GCA_964346565.1 uncultured candidatus Brocadiaceae bacterium
CGCTCCAGCCGGGGCGACTCCACCACAATCAGGGACTGCAGGTTGGGACCGTCCACGAACTCCATCGCGATGTAGTACTCCCCCTTGCGTTCGCGGCCGTAGTCGAAGGTGTTGATGACGTTGGGATGGTCGAGCTGGAGGGCGATCTGCCCCTCCTCGGCCTCGAACAGGCGCCGGAACCGGTCCTGCGTCTCAACCGATTCGGGGGTGAGGATCTTCAGGGCGCACAGCTCACCCGTCTCGGGATGGCGGGCCTTCCAGATGCGGCTCATGCCTCCGCGGGCGATCTGTTCGATCAGCTCATATCCGCCGTAGCGGGGCCTGCCCCGGGAGAAGATGAAGTCGAGGAACCTGCCCATATGTCCTCGGCGGCGTCAGGGGAGATAATCCACGCCCGCCCGGGCGGCCTGTGGCCGGTCCCCGTCACTACCCCCTGGAGGTCAGGGTGAGGTACATCCGGGTCGAGCCCACGCGCAGGGTGTCGCCAACTGTCACCTCCGCCGCCTCGATGCGCTCTCCGTTGACGAAGGTTCCGTTGGTGCTGCCCAGATCCTCGATGCGTATGATGCTGCCCTCCCGCGACAGCGTGCAGTGCTGCCTGGAGATGGCAGGGTCCATCAGTGCTACGTCGGCGTAGTCGGGGTCGCGCCCGATGGTCAACCGCTCCGAGTCGTGAATGACGAAGAACCGCCCGCCCCGGCGGCTCTCCCAGAAGAAGAACGGGGTGAAGGCGGCAGCCGTCGGGTCGCCCATGAATTCCAGATCGCTCAGGTCGCCGAGGCCCGCGATCGCCACCTCCCTTCGCGGCCGTTCAGCGGTCCTGCCCACGGCGGCGGTCTCCGCTGAGGCCCGCTCGCCGAATCCGGGGCCGGGAGCCGCCGTCACAAACGGCCGGCGCAGAAGCATCGCGCTGGCCAGCTCCACGACCACCTGACCAGGGCTGTCGAACCCGCCCGGCGTCAGCAGCCGGCGGACCACCTCCTGGGTCTGTCTGCTGACGCCTCGCTCCTCCGCTGCCAGGTCGGCAAACGCACCCCTCATCAAGACCGTACGGTAGTGGTCCAGCTCGGCCACCCCCCGCTCCGGAACCTTGACGCCGAGCATACGCATCGTCAGCACGCCCAGCGCTGTGAAATCCTCCTCCAGCATCTGCTGGTCGGCACCCTCCGACCTGGCCCGCAGCAGATCCTCCGCGGTGACCCACTCCTCCTGCTCGACCCCCTCCACCTCCTCTTCCGACGGCGCGGCAAACTGGCCGAGCGTCTCCGGCTCCTGCAGGAAGGTCTTGAGCGCGAAGTCGCTGAGCTTCACCTTCTCATTGGATACGACGAAGACGTTGGCCGGGTCCAGGTCGCCGTGAAAGTAGCCCATGTCGCGTGCCTTGTCCAGGGCCTGGGCGGCCTGGCGCACGAACAACACGATCTGCTCCTCCTGCAGGGCGCCCTCATCGGCCAGCTTCTGCTCCAGGGTTGGACACGCCATCATCTCCATGGCCACGAAGAGGCGGCCCTCCTGTTCTCCCGCCTCGTAGACCTTGACGATCGAAGGGTGGGTGACCCGTTTGAGCCCCTCCAGAGCGGCTCTGAACTGCTCACGGTGTGGTTCGTCCTCGGCAAGCACGCCCTCATTGAAGACCCTCAGGGCGCATTCGCGCTCGTCTTCGCTTGCCTCGTAGACCACGCTGTCGGTGCCGGCCCCCAGCTCCTCCCGCACCACGAATCGCCCGAGTTGCTCCATCGTCGCCTCCCGCTCGGAATCGCCGGCATCACTGACCGGTTCCGGTAGAGTAGCTACATATTAGCCGTTCTTCCCGTCAAGTCAACCGCCATTGCGCGCCGAGGCGGGTCAACCGGCAGCCCATAGGAGCGCGGCCAGCCCCATCAGGTAGAACTGCCCCTCCACCACAAGCTCAGCCGTGTCCTCTTCCATGCGGTGCCGCTCCATGGTCGTGAAACACGCCAGCGCGTAGGCCATGCCCAGCACCAGCAGGTATGACAGGCTGGTTGTCCACCCCAGCAGCCCGCCCCCAAGCAACAGCACGGCCTGCAGCACCACCAGCACCACCAGCAGCCCGCTGCCGGCGCCGGGCCCCAGCAGCCGCACCAGGGCCTCCGGTCCCACAAGCTGGTCCGCCTCCACGTCCCGCAGGTCCATGGCCAGCGTCCGCTGGAACGCCATCAGGAACGTCGCTGCGAAGGCAAACGCCGCCGCCCTCCAGGGGCCTTCGGCGACCAGGGCCGGCACACCGGCCGCCAGGGCTCCCCACGCGAGCCCGACGAACACCTCCTTGGAGGCGGGCAGCCTCTGCAGGCTGCGCAGGCCCAGCCGGCCGGCCAGTGGCGGGGGAAAGGGCAACTGGTACATCAGCCCCCCCAGCGAACCTACCACCACCAGCAGGAACACCCACAGCCCCAGATACGCAGCCAGCAGCAAGGCCAACGCCCAGGCCACCGCCCCCGTCAGCAGCAGCAGCCGCTCATGGGCCATGAAGAAGTCCGCCCGTGCCGGCTCGCTCAGATACAGCGACTCCCGCCGCGCATACTGGTTGAGCAACTGCTGGGCCAGCACGAAACAGAAGCTGACGCCCATGCACAGCCCCAGGGCCAGCGGAACGCCGGGCAACAGGTGCGCCATGGCGTAAGTGAGGGCCGCCACCGCCCCTGCAGCGTAGAGGTTGGTGAAGACAATCGCACCGACCGCCTGGCGCAGCCAGTGCACCAGCGGACGGTTCCGCCGCCTGTGTTCCCGCTCCAGGTGCAGGATCACCCGACGGATCATCCAGTGCGGGGTGGAGGCACCGGCGGTCAGGCCCACCCGGCGGCACTGCAGGATGCGCTCCACGTCAAGATCCTGCTCGGTCTCGACGTGGAAGGTGGGCGTGCCGCTGGCCGCGCTGATCTGTGCCAGCCGGCGGGTGTTGGCGCTCTTCCGGCTGCCCACAACGACCATGGCGTCCACCCGCCCGGCCAGCTCGCGCACGTCTGCCTGGCGGCGAGCGGTGGCGCGGCATACCGTGTCGAACACCAGGCATTCCCCATAGCGGGCGCGGAGGGCGGCGACGGTCCGCCCGAAGAGCTGTTCGTCCTGGGTGGTCTGGGCGACGACGGCCACCTTCTCGGCTTCGGGCAGCCGGTCGACCTCCTCCGGGCCGGCCACCACTCGGCCCTGCTGGCCGGCGTAGCTCAGCACGCCGTCCACCTCGGCGTGCCCCCTGTCGCCGACCACCACGCATAGATAGCCTTCGCCGGCGTACCGCTGCATGAGATCCTGCACCCTGGCCACGTGCGGACACGTGGCGTCCAGCAGGCGCTCGTATCGCCGGCCCAGGTCCCGCCGTCGCGTCAGCGGCAGCCCGTGAGCGCGTATGACGGCCGTGCCTCCAGTCTCCTGTCCGTCTTCGCCCATCTCCAGAACGCCCTGTCTGTGCAGCACCTCCAGCACCTGCTCGTTATGGATCAGCGGGCCGGGCGTGCGTATGGGCAATGCGGTTGCGGGGTCCTGGCTGGCGTCCAGCACCATGCGCACGGCCCGCTGCACGCCCATGCAGAAGCCGCACGTGTCGGCCAGCCATATCTCCAGCTTCCGGGCAGCCACGGAGGGAAGTTGCCTTTGCATAGAGGGGCGGGAGTCGGTAAGAATTATAGTCGTGCTGCTCTGAGACTGTCAAAGCGCCGCGTGGCGCATCGGCCCCGGCGGGGCGCCGACCGCTGCGGGGCCGGCCGCGCCTCTGTCGGCGGACCACAGCCATGCCAACCAAAGCGCGCCCAATCTGCCGCAAGGCTGCCCTCACGCTGCTGGCGGCCTGCTGCCTGTGTGGGACCGTCGGCGCACAGCAGGCCGCCCCATTGGCCCGCGTGCTGCCTCTGAAGGAAGCCCTCGCGCAGGTAGCCGGCGGTCTTTCGACACTGCAGAACCCGGTCGCAGTCTATCACGTGGGCAGCCGGCCGGAGGGGCCGCTGCTGCAAGACTACGTGGCGAGCCTTCTGGCGGTGCATCTGCGGCAGAGGGGCTTCCCGGCGCAGCGCGTGGCCTACCGGGCCGCCGGCGGGCCGGAGGGCCTGCCCGGCTGCTTCCTGCATGTGCTGCGGGTGGAGGGAGCGTCGGTGTTCGTGCTGCCTGGCACGTCCCTTCAGGACGGGGAGCGGCGCCTGCGGGTGGTCGCCTACGAGGTAGCCACCGGGCAGGAGCTTCTGAGCATGGAACGGGCGTTCCACCTGCCGGCGGCCCTGGAACCCCTGGTGGCGGGCAAGCGGGACCGCATGGGCCAGCAGGACCGGAAGTGGTGCCGCCTGTTCGAGGAGATGTTCCCCCCGGCGCGAGCTTCCAGCTTCGAGAGGACGCTGCACTCGGCGGAGGCGGAGTTCTTCTACGAGAACGGCATCTGGGAGGCAGCCGGCACGCGCTACCTGGACTCGGCCAGCCCCTCGCCCGACCGCCACTTCATGCGAGCAGTGGTCAGCCTGCAACTGGCCGGTCGGGGTCAGCTTGCGCACGCCCACCTGCAGGACGTGCTGAACCAGCACCCGGACAGCGGAGCGCTCTACGCACTGGGCGGCTGGCTGATGCGGCGGCGCAACCGGCCCTCCGACGCGCTGATGATGCTGGAGCAGGCACGCCTGGTGGACATGGCACGCGAGGGGCTCTATGTTTACGCACGCGCCCTGACGGCACTGGAGGAGGACGATCCCGAACAAGCGGAACGCTTCCTGACGCGCTCGACCGAGATGCTGCCCGGCAAGCTGTTCGCCCAGTTGGAGACGGCACGCTTCTTCTGGAACCATTCCCGGCTGGAGAAGGCCCTCGAACACTACCGCCGCGCCACCAAGACGGAGGGCTGCACGGCGGAGACGTGGGCCGAGCTTGGCATGTTGCTGGACGCCTCGGACGATGCCCGGGGCGCCATCGCCGCCCTGCGGCAAGCTTTCCGCCTGCGCAACGACAGTGCGGCGATCACCCGGCATCTGGCGTCGCTGCTGAGGGGCCAGGGGGACTACGATGGAGCGCTGGAGGTGCTGCGCCGTGCCGCCGAAGTCAATCCGTGCAGCGCCGCCCTGCTGGCCGCCTATGGCGACGGCGCCGCCGGAATGTGGTTTATCGACGAGGCGGAGGCCCAGTTCCGGCGGGCGGCTCAGGTGGAGGCGGACTTCCCCTACGCAACAGCGCGTCTGGCGGGCGTACTGGCCCTGCAGAGGCGCTATGGGCAGGCCCAGCCCCTGCTGACCAAACTGCTGGCGCAGCATCCGGACTACCTCCCCGCCCGGCTGGAGCTGGCCCGGCTGCTGACCGAGGTGGGGCAGTTCGAAGAGGCCGAAGCGGCGCTGACCGAAGTGGCCAAGGACCCCGAGCATGAGCCAGAGGCGCGGATCGCACTGGCGGAGCTGCACCTGGCCTCCGGCCGACCGGAGGAGGCCGTCCGTAACGCCCAGATCGCCGTCTCCTGCCGCTCCGACGCGGCGAGCTATGCCTCCCTGTGCGACGCCTTCCTGGCCGCCGGGCAGAACGAGAAGGCGCAGTCGGCCGCCATGGCGGGTCTTGAGCAGTCGGCGGACTCCGCCCGGGTACACCTGGCCCTGGCCCGGGTGCGCCAGGTGCAGGGACGCACCGACGAGGCGCTGAACGAGGCGGAACGCGCGCTCGAGTTGGACCCTTACTCGGTGGAGGCGCTGCGGCTCAGCGGCGCGCTGCGCCGCGAGAGGGGTGAGCTGCGCGAGTGCGCCGCGCTCTGGCAGCGCGCCCTGGCGCTGAACCCGTGGTACGCGCAGTTGCACTTCGACCTGTCCAGGCTGCTGGGGGAGCGCCTGGGCGACACAAGGGCCGCCATCGAGCACTACGCCCGGTACCTGGAGCTTGAGCGGGCGCGCATCGAGGCCGGCGGTTGACGGCCCGGCCCGGCTGGGCGGGGCCTCCCCGCCCCATTGACATGCACATAGGAGTCCTGCCATGGAATGGGTGGACGACGGCAGCGTGACGACGCCGGCCGGGTTCCGCGTGGGGTCGGCCCGCTGCGGCATCAAGACGACCCCCGACCAGCCGGACGTGGCGTTGATCGTCAGCGACGAGCACGCCGACGTGGCCGGCAGCTTCACCACCAACCGGTTCGCCTCGCCGGCCGTCCGCTGGTCCCGCAGGCGCGTCCCCGCGTCCGACATCCGGGCCGTCACCGTCAACGCCGGAATCGCCAACGCGTGCACCGGTCGCCGGGGGGAGCAGAACGTGGAAGAGACGGCCGAACTGACCGCCGAACTCGTGCAGTGCAGGCCGCACCAGGTGCTGGTCGCCTCAACCGGCCACATCGGCACGCAACTGCCCATGGAGCGGCTCCGGGGGGGGATCCGCGACGCATTCGGACAGCTTGCCGCCGGCGTTGAGGCAGCCAGGGCCGCAGAACGGGCCATCATGACCACCGACACCCGCCCGAAGGCCTGCGCGGTGCGCGCCGCGCTGGACGGAGCGCCCTTCCACGTCGGGGGCATGGCGAAGGGTGCCGGCATGATCTGCCCCCATCTGGCGACCATGCTCTGTTTCATCACCACGGACGCCGCGGTGCCCGCCGACATGCTGCAGGAGGCGCTGATCGGCGCCGTGCGCCGCACCCTGAACCGCCTGACCGTGGACGGGGACAGCAGCACGAACGACACCGTGCTCGCGCTCGCGAGCGGCGCCTCCGAGGCAGCGGTGGGCAGGGACGGCGGCGGATTGGAGGCGGTGGCCGAAGCGCTCGAGGATGTACTCGGCCGACTGGCCCTGCTGATAGCCTCAGACGGCGAGGGCGCCTCGAAGCTGCTCACGGTGCGGGTCAGCGGAGCCGCCTCCGAGCAGGACGCCGAACGCGCCGCGCGCGCCATCGCGGAGTCGCCCCTGGTCAAGTGCGCCGTCTACGGCGCGGACCCGAACTGGGGCCGCGTCGTCTGCGCCCTGGGCCGCTGCGGGGCCCGGCTGGACAGCAGCGCAACCGTGGTGCGCATCGGGGACGTGACGGTGTTCGACGCGTCCCGCCAGGACGACCCCGGCGCAAGTCCGGAGGCGATGCAGCAGGCGGCCGAGCACCTGCGAGGTCCGGAGGTGCGGATCCGCGCGGACCTGGGCGCCGGGCAGGCCGAAGCAACCGTCCTGGGATGCGATCTGACCGAGGATTACGTGCGGATCAACGCCCACTACCACACCTGAAAGTGTGGGATTTTACCACAGGTGTGACGGATATGGCCACACCTTAGAGCCCGTCTCAGCTCGCTTCCGCCCTGCCGTGCCAAGAACCTGCCGCCCATAAGCCCTTGCCCACGCACCGCATACGGCAAAGAAACCAGACAGACTGAAACGAGCGGCAACGAGCGGCACGGCGCTTGCGCAGGCCACAACGGGAGGCTGTCGCCGTACCTCTCTGGTGGCGGTGCACCAAATCCCCCTCCACCGCCCCAGACGCATCGGCCAGCCTCCTTTCTCTATGGGCCGGCCGACCCGCGGCGGACGGCGGCTCTGTCAGTACCGGCCGAGTTCCAGGGCGGCCTCGTACATGGCTACGATGTTCTCCGGCGGGCTGACCGTCTGGATGTTGTGACATGGAGCCAGGATGTATCCCCCGCCCCGCCCCAGGATGCGGATGTTCTCGGCCACCTCCTGGCGCACGTCCTCGGGCGAGCCGCAGACGAGCGTCTGCTGGTTGTCCATGGCCCCGTGGAAGGCGATCCGGTCCCCGAAACGTTCCTTCAGCAGCCGGCGGTCCATACCCTTGCAGCGCCATTGGATGGGGTTCAGCACGTCTATGCCGGCCTCGACCAGGTCAGGCAGCACCTCCATCACCGCCCCGTCGGTGTGGTGGAACACATACGCCCCGGCCTCGTGGGCCAGGTCCATCATCCGCTTCATCCGGGGCAGGAGGAACTCCCGGATGTGCGCGCGGGAGATCAGCAGCCCCTGCTGACTGCCCAGGTCCTCCGCCACGTAGCTGCAGGTGACCTTGCCCGGAATCTGCTCGTATATGCGCCGGGTCAGCTCGTAGCGGAATGCAAACAGGCGGTCCAGACAGTGGTGCACCAGCTCGGGCTCGAGCGCCAGGTCCATGAACGCCTGCTCCTGCCCCCGCAGGTGCTTGTACGTGAGGAACGGCTCCGAGCCGCCGCCGGCCACGGGCCGGTGCTCGTGGCCCTCGAGCTGGGCCGGGATGACCGAGAAGTCGTACCAGTCCGCCGATGGCCAGCGGCAGCCGTCCTCCGCGTCCTCAACCGACGCGCAGTCAGCCAGCGGATGGTACACGCACTCCCTGTAGGCGCCGCCCTCGTAGTGCACCATCCGGTAGCGGCAGCCGTAGACGTCCTCGTCCTCCGCCGGCGGCGGCCCGACGTAGGCCGGCCCGACGTGGACGGGCGAGTCCAGGCGGAGCCGTTCCCGCAGCCGGTCCACCGAGTCGCACCCCAGGTGGTCGAGCAGCCGGCGCGTGGCCTCGCCGGTGGCCCAGTAGTCGAGCGGCACGCGGTCGGGCTGCTCATCGTTGAGCACGGCGAGCCAGCGTTCCTTCGGCGTCATGCGGTCGTGTGCGCTCTGCACGCTGTCGGCTCTCCCAGCGGATAGTGGAGCTGACTGTAGGCGCCGGACACAGCCCGGTCAAGCGACCTGGCGACACTTGCGCGGCGTGGGGCGCGCCGGTATAATGACGGTTCGTTCGGTGCGGGTCCGTGTCGGCTCGCGTTTCCCCTCAGATAGGCCCAGTAGCGGTAGAGCATGTCCATAGAGAAGCAGCGCAAGACAGAGCTGGTGGAGGAGTTCCGCCAGCACGAGTCGGACACGGGCTCCCCGGAGGTGCAGATCGCTCTGCTGACCGAGCGGATCAACCACCTGACGGATCACCTCCGACGGCACAAGCACGACCACCACTCCCGGCGCGGTCTGATGATGATGGTTGGCAAACGTACGTCTCTGTTGAGGTATCTGAGGAGCAAGGACACGGCGAGGTATCGCAGCATTGTCGAAGCGTTGAAGCTGAGGAAGTGAAGGTAAACTGCTCAACCCGCCCTCCCCTGCAGAGCAGCACCCGGCGCAGCGTCCCTGTTGAAGCGCGTCACGTGAGCGTTTTCCCCCTGTGAGGCACTGCCCGGCGGCTCTGTACCTTCCATCCGGAAGCGGGATGGTCCGAGGTAAGCATGGGGCACCACCAGGCGCGCCGATGCACGAGCTCCCCCAAGGGGGCCGGAGAAGACCCACGGATTGAACAACGATTGATGAC
>CAYFVS010000276.1:0-21036 GCA_964346565.1 uncultured candidatus Brocadiaceae bacterium
AGACGGCCAGCATCCTGAACCCGGACAGGCAGGTGCTGCTGCCTGAGCCAGCCGCAGGTTGCGCCATGGCCGAGATGGCCACGGCCGAACAGGTGCGCCAACGCCTGGAGGGCCTGCCCGAAGATACCGCCGTGGTAAGCTACGTCAACAGCACCGCCGAGGTGAAGGCGGTCTCGGACATCTGCTGCACCTCCGCCAACGCCGTCCAGGTGGTGCAGTCCCTGCCAGCGGAGCGTGTTCTGTTCGTGCCCGACCGCAACCTGGCCTCCTACGTGGCCGAGCAGACCGACAAGCACATCATCCCGTGGGAAGGCCATTGCTACGTGCACGACCCGAACATAAGCCCGGACGCCATCCGGGAGCTGATGCGCCTGCACCCCCAGGCTGTAGTGATGGCCCATCCGGAGTGCAGCCAGGCGGTGCGCCGGCTGGCGGACTTCGTGGGCAGCACGGCCCAGATGCTGAGCTTCGCCGCTGCGTCCGACGCGGAGGCGTTCATCGTGGGCACCGAGGAGGGCCTGCTGAGCCCGTTGCGCGAGCAGAACCCGAGGAAGCAGTTCTACGCCACCGGCAGCGTGTGCAGCTCGATGCGCCTGACCACGCTGGCGTCGGTGCGCCGGGCGCTGGACCGCTTGAGCAACGTCGTCCGCGTGCCGGAGGAAGTGCGCCAGAGGGCCGAGGGCGCTTTGCGACGTATGCTGGAGCTGTGACGGGCGTGTTCCCGGCGCAGGTGCAGCAACGGTTTGACAGGCGTCCCCCACGCGGTATCATAGCCCCGTGCAGGGGGTGTGCGAATCAAGGGAGCGAGGGATGAATCCCATCCGGTGTGCTGCAATGCTGGCCCTGTTGGTGGCGTGCGCGGCAGCTCCGGCCCCGGCTGCAGAGCAGCAGGGGCCCCAGACGCGGACCGTCAAGACGCCCGTCAAGCAGTACAAAGCCCTTACGCCGGACGGCGTCTACCGGGCCGCCACGGAGGGCATCCAGGCGAATGTCCGGTTCCGCGACTCTTTCAGCGCCAGGGTGCCTGTTCCGGATGCCATGCAGGAGGTCCGCGTCGGCGGGCGCGCCTACAGGGTGGGACTGGCCTTCCGCACCGGCAGCGAGCTGATCTGCCTGGTGCCGTCGCAGAACTGGCTTGCGCTGGGCACGCTGCTGGGCACGCCGGCTTCCCTTGACTGGCCCATCGCCCTGCGCGAGAGGCAGCAGATCATCATCGAGGGCCAGGTGGTCGGCACGGAGGCAGGGGCGAAGTACGTCCTCACAGATGCCGTCCACACCGGAGAAGCAGGGGGCGACTCGGTTCGGCGCGAGCTGCACGTCTTCCTGCCCGGGGAAAGCCAGCCACGCGTCATCGAGCAGGCGGGCACCCATGTTCTGGAGTTCCCCTGTTCGTGGGTCGAGGGACAGACGGAGAAGTTGACGGTGGACGCCCGGGAGCTGGGCGCCGATCAGGTGGCCGGCCGGGTGGCGCAGTTCTTCGGCGCCCTGGAGGGGTTGTCGGGTATGGCCAAGTCATACGGCCGATTCTCGCCGAGCGGGGCGTATCAGCACGCTGGGCAGACCGAGCGGGTGAACGTGGACTTCACCGACCAGGTGGCCGAGGTGATTCCGGCGCCGCTGCCGGAGGAGCTTTCGGCGGCCCTGGCCGTGCGGCAGGGATACCCCACTCAGGTGCGGGTGGCCTATGCGTTCGAAACAGCCGGGCGCCTCACCTGTCTGGTGCCCGCTACCTTCCAGACGGTCTATCTACAGGCGACCCGGCTGCTGCCTGGCGAGCGAGTGCGGGTGCGGGGCACCACCGTCGGCCCCCGCGGCGCGCGCAACTGCGTGCTGGTGGACTTCCTGGCCCCGATGGCTCCCGAGGGCATGGAGCAGGAGATGGCTGCCTGGTGGGTGACGCTCCAGCTCGGGGAGTCGGGCTCGCTTCGGTTCGTCTGGGACTACGGCTACTACATCTTCCAGAACCTGCCCTGCCAGTACGCTGCCGGCCGGACCGAGCCGGTTACGCTGTGGGTGACGCGGGTCCGCACGACCGAGGTGCCGGTACAACAGCCCGCGCCCGAGCCGGAGCAGGAAGCCGAGGCCGAGGAAGCGCCCGCCGAGGAGCCATCTGAGCAGCCGGCCGCGCCGACCGAGGAAGAGGAACCCCAGGAACCCCCCGCCGAGACACCGGCGCAGTAGGCCGCCTAATCCCCGGGAACGGCCCCGAGCCCGGCCTCGAATGCATCAAGGTTCAGCCCCAGCATGTCGGCCTTCGCTCCCCCGAAGACCTCCCCCAGCGCCCGGCGACAGCTCTGGGCGGTGACCAGCCCGCCGGCCCGGGCGAAAGCGCCCAGCATCAGCACGTTGCCCACGCGCACGTCGCCCATCTCCGCTGCCTTCTCGGCCGCCGGCACGGCCACCAGCCGGGCATCCTCGGCGACCGCCACGGCTTCCGGCTCCACCCCGGAGCTGTTGACCAGGACAAGTCCGCCGGGCTTCAGCCGTGGTCCGAATCGCTCGAGGGAGAGTTGGTTCAGCACGATCAGGGAGTCGGCCCGCTCCACCAGCGGGCTGTAGATGCGGGCGGAGCTGACCACCACCTGGCAGTTGGCCGTGCCCCCGCGCACCTCGGTGCCGTAGGCTGGCATGTAGGTGACCGTCCGGCCCTCCGCCATGGCTGCCAGGCAGATCAGCCGGCCCAGGGTCAGCACGCCCTGGCCGCCGAACCCGGCGGCTATCAGCCGGTGCTCCCGGTCAGTCCTGCTCATCTGTCTCGGCCTTAAGGTCGCGGATCACGCCCAGCGGGAACACCTCGGTCATCGTCTCGTCTATGTGCCGGCAGCTCTCGATGGGGCTCATGCGCCAGTAGGTGGGACAGGGCGAGAGCACCTCGATGAAGGTGAAGCCCATGCCCGCCATCTGGTAGTCGAATGCCTGCCGAATCAGCCTCCTGGTGCGTCGGACGTTGCGCGGGGAGGTGACGGTGCCGCGGGCCAGCAGGGCCGGCGCCGTAAGCTGGTCCAGCAGCTCGCACATGCGGATGGGATGCCCCGTGGTGGCCGCGTCGCGGCCCCGCGGCGTGGTGGCCGTCCGCTGGCCCACCAGGGTGGTGGGGGCCATCTGGCCGCTGGTCATGCCGTAGACGGCGTTGTTGATGAAGATGGTGGTGAAGTTCTCCCCCCGGTTGGCGGCATGGATGGTCTCCGCCATGCCGATGGAGGCCAGGTCGCCGTCGCCCTGGTAGGTGAAAACGAGCCTGTCGGGGTTGACCCGCTTCAGCCCCGTGGCCACCGCGGGCGGGCGGCCGTGCGCGGCCTCGCTCCAGTCTATGTCTATGTAGTCGTAGGCCATAACCGCGCAGCCCACCGGAGCTATGCCGATAGTGCGTTCGCGGACGTCCATCTCCTCCAGCACCTCGGCCACCAGCCGATGGACGGTCCCGTGGCCGCAGCCGGGGCAGTAGTGCGTCGCCGCGTCCAGCATGGGCGCCGGCCGGCGGTAGAGAGTGCGCTCGGCCCGTCGGGTCTGTTCTCTGGTCTTCATACCGTTTCCTGTCCTTGTCTGGCCGAAGCGAACAGCTCACGCAGCCTGTCGGCCACCTGCGCCGCCTCCGGCACCTTGCCGCCCAGCACCGGCAGCAGTTCGACACGGCAGGCGCCCTCCACCGCCAGCCGCACGTCGTCCACCATCTGGCCGGCGCTCATCTCGACCACCAGCATCCCTTCTGCGTGCGGCGCGCGCTCGGCCAGCGCCTGCGCCGGGAACGGCCACAGCGTGATCGGCCGCAGCAGGGCCACGCCGAAGGGCAGGTCCGGCGGCGGGTGCTCGACCACCTCGCGGCAGATGCGGGCGCTGGTCCCGTAGGCCACCAGCAGCACGTCGGCGTCCGCCGGCCCGGACAGCTCGTAGCGGACCTCTTCCGCCTCAATCCGCTCGTAGGTGGCCAGGAAGCGCTCGTGGAACTCGGCCATGTCTTCCGCCACCGGGTGGAAAGACTTGATCAGGTTGCGGGGCCGGTCCGGCTCGCCGGTCAGGGCCCAGGGCCGCGGCGTCGGCTGCGGCGGGGGCAGATGGTCCAAGGTGACCGCCTCCATCATCTGGCCGATCATGCCGTCGCTGAGCACCAGGACGGGGTTCCGGTAGCGGTCGCCCAGATCGAAGGCCAGGTGGGTCAGGTCCGCGAACTCCTGCACGCCGGCCGGCGCCAGGACGATGGTGCGGTAGTCCCCATGCCCGCCGCCGCGGGTGGCCTGGTAGTAGTCCCCCTGGGCGGGGGCGATGTTGCCGAGCCCCGGGCCGCCGCGCTGCACGTTGATGATGACGGCGGGAAGCTCGCTGCCGGCCAGGTACGATATGCCCTCCTGCTTCAGGCTGATGCCGGGGCTGCTGGAGGAGGTCATGCAGCGCGCCCCGCCGGCGCTGGCCCCGTAGAGCATGTTGATGGCGGCCAGCTCGCTCTCCGCCTGCACGAAGATGCCGCCCCGCCGGGGAAGCTGGTCGGCCATGAAGGCGGTCAGCTTGTTCTGCGGCGTTATGGGGTAGCCGGCGTAGAAGCGGCAGCCGGCCCGGATGGCCGCCTCGCCGGCGGCCTCGTTGCCGCTGATCAGCACTCGCTCGCCCTGGTGTGCCTCGTCTGCGTCCACTTCCCTATCCCTGCCTGCTGCCGACCTTCTGTCTGCTGCGCACGATCTCGATGGCGGCGTCGGGACACATGGCGGCGCAGCGCAGGCAGCCGGTGCACTCGACCTCCTCTCGCACGGCGGCCGGTTGGATCCCCTCCCTGTTCGGCCTCTGCCGCAGGTAGAGCTTGCCCTGGGGGCAGAACTCCACGCACAGCCCGCACCCCTTGCAGAAGCGCTCCAATATCACCGCTTCGAACGATTCAGACATAGCGCGGCTGGCCCCGCCAGTCCAGTTTCGTGCGCAGTGTCTCGAAGAACGTGTTGCGCCCCGTGCGTATCAGCCGCAGGGGGCAGTCCGCACGGCGCAGGCGCACCAGGTCGCCCTCCTGCAGCTCGCGGCTCACCTGCCCGTCCGCCGTCATGGAGGGCGGCTGGGCGAACTCCCGCGCCGCCATGCTCAGCCGAAGGCCCGGCGGCAGCACGATCGGCCGGTTGCTCAGCGTGTGGGGGCAGATCGGCGTAACCACCATGCCCTCCAGCTCGGGATACAGGATCGGCCCGCCGGCCGCCAGGCTGTGCGCCGTCGAGCCGACCGGCGTGGCAACGATCAAGCCGTCCGCCCGGTAGGTGGTCACCAGCTCCCCGTCCACGTGCAGGTCAATGGTGATGATGCGCGACAGGGCGGTGCGACTGATGACGGCGTCGTTCAGGGCCACCGTCTCCAGCAGGACCTCCCCGTCGCGCTCGAGGGTGCACTGGAGCATCATGCGATCGGCCAGCTCGCAGCGACCCTCGAGCACGTCGTCGAGGATGGCCTCCAGCTCGTCCGCCTGGCCCTCGGTCAGGAAACCGAACTTCCCCACGTTGATGCCCAGCAGAGGGACCCCGCGACAGCCCACGCGCCGGGCCGCCCGCAGCACCGAGCCGTCACCGCCCAGCACCACGGCGAAGTCCACTTCCTCCGGCCCGGGCTCCTGCTCCATCTCCAGGTCAACAGTCACCTCGGCGCGTTCGGCCAGCCAGGGCTGCACGCGCTGAAGGGCCTCCATGACGCCGGGCTTGCGAGGGTTGCCCAATATGATGATGCGCTTCATGTATCTGCACGGGGCGTGGCGGGGGGTTCGAAAGGCTCCTCCTTCAACTCCCCCTCCAGGGTCTCCACCAGCTTGCGGACCTTCAGCTCCGCGCCCTGGAGCATCTCCTGGCAGCGCCGGTATGCCGCCATGCCCTCTTCGTAGAGCTGAAGCGACTCCTCCAGGGCCAGGTTGCCCTCTTCGAGCTTCGCGACGACCTGCTCCAGCCTCTGCAGGCTCTCCTCGAAGGTGGGCGCTTCGCCCTGCCGGCCGGTTGCCTCGCCCATCGGGCCGCTCCGTGGTGCAGGAGGATTGCGTGGGACCGGAGAGCCCCCGCCTCCTTGCTGACAATCGAACGCTGCATTATAGTCAACGGCGGCGCCGAATCCAAACCCAACAATCGCCGGGGCCGTCCGCCAATGCCGGTGCAACCCTCCCAGCAGACCGTCGCTCAGGCGTACGGGCTGGCCTCACCGTGCCGGATCTGCCCCCGGCTGTGCCGGGTGGACAGGCCGGAGGATGAGAAGGGCGTCTGCGGCATTGGCGCCGTGCCGTTGGTCTCCAGCGCCGGTCCGCACTACGGGGAGGAGCCGCCCCTGGTGGGCAGCGGCGGCAGCGGCACCATCTTCCTGGCCGGCTGCAACCTGCTGTGCGCCTTCTGCCAGAACTACGACATCAGCCACGGCCGCGCCGGCCGGCCCGCCGAACCGGTTCAGGTCGCCCGCACGATGCTGGCCCTGGAGCGGCGCGGGTGCGAGAACATCAACTTCGTCACCCCCACCCACGTTGCGCCCTGGCTGATGGACGCCGTGCGGCGGGCGCGCTTGGACGGGCTGACGGTGCCGATCGTGTACAACTGCGGCGGATACGAGAGCGTCGAGATGCTCCGGCGGCTCGAGGGGACGGTGGACGTCTACATGCCGGACGCCAAGTTCTGGACGGCCGCCAGCGGGCAGCGATACTGCAACGCGCCCGACTACCCCGACCGGATGCGGGAGGCGCTGACCGAGATGCAGCGCCAGGTGGGTGACCTGCGGATCGAGGGCGGGGTGGCCCGGCGCGGCTTGCTGATACGCCACCTGGTCATGCCTAACGCCACCGAGGAGAGCCGCGAGATACTGCGCTTCATCGCCGAGGAGGTTTCCCCCAACGCCCGCGTCAACGTCATGCGCCAGTACCGGCCCATGTACAAAGCGGGTGATTACCCCGAGATCGCCCGGCCGATCAGCGCCCAGGAATACGGCGAGGCGCGGGAGTTCGCGCGCGACCTGGGCCTCAGCCTTCTGTGAACCGCCGATCAAAGCAACGGGAACGTCGTGCCTGGCACGTCATGGCTCTGTGCAGATCCGTGTGGACCTGGGGCCCGTAATCCTGAGCCCCTGTTGTCCGGCGTGTCGTTGATCGGTGGCCATCCGCGTTGATCCGTGTCTCAGCCGGTCTCGGGCTGTTCGAAGCGGTAGCCTATGCCGCGGATGGTCTGGATGTAGGTGGGGTTCTCGGGATCGGGTTCGATCTTGCTCCGCAGCGTGCTGACGCACCGGTCCACGCTCCGGTCGCCGACGAAGATGCCGTAGCCCCAGACGGCGCGCAGTATCTGGTCCCGCGTCAGGGCGCGGCCGGGGCGGCTGGCCAGCAGCTCCAGCACGCCGAACTCCTTCGGCGTCAGCTCGACCTCCTCCTCCTGCCGCGTCAGCTTGTGCGACGCCAGGTCCAGCAGGAACGGGCCGAAGCGGTAGAGGTCCGGCTCCTCCTCGCGACGCCGGCGCAGGAAGGCGTTCACCCGCGCCAGCAGCTCGTTCATGCCGAACGGCTTGGTCACGTAGTCGTCGGCGCCCAGGGTCAGCCCCAGCACGACATCCGACTCCTCCCCCTTGGCGGTGAGCATGAGTATGGGCATGTCCAGGCCCTCTTCGCGCACCAGGCGGCAGACCTCGTAGCCGTTGATCTTGGGCAGCATGATGTCCAGCAGGATGAGGTCGGGCTTCAGTTCGAGGGCCTCCTCCAGCCCTACTTCTCCGTCGGGGGCCGTTGCGACGTTGTAGCCCTTGTACTCCAGGTTGTCCTTCAGCACGCGGAGCATGGTCGGGTCGTCCTCGACGACCAGGATCGTCTCGTCGGCCATGGCTCTCCCCCGTCGGAGGAGTCAAGCGGCGGAGCGGTGGCCCGCCGGCAGCATCACGCGGAACGTGCTGCCCTCCCCGGGCCGGCTCTCCGCGTCCACGCTGCCGCCGTGGGCGTCCACGATGAACTTCACTATGCTCAGACCGAGGCCGCAGCCGCCGGCGATGCGGCTCAGGCGGTCATCGGCCTGGTAGAACACGTCGAATATCTTCCGCAACGTGCGCCGGCTCATGCCGATGCCGTTGTCCTGCACCTCCAGGCACACGTCCTCGTCCTTCTGGTAGGCCCGCAGGGCGATTTGTCGGTCATTTTCGGAGTACTTGAACGCGTTGTCCAGGAAGTTCAGCAGCACGACGGTCATCGCGTCCTTGTCCACGGTCACGGCGGGCAGCTTCTCCTCCACCTCGACCTCGAACTGGCAGCCGTGGGACTCGAACCGGTTGCGCACGGCACCGGCCGCGGCCTCGACGATCTCCCCCGGCGGCACCGAGGCAAACTCGAAGGCCCGCTTGTTGCGCTCCATGCGGCTGAAACTCAGGAAGTTGTCTATCAGCCGGCTGAGGCGCTCGTTCTCGCTCGAGATCAGCCGCAGGTAATCCTGCACCTGCTGCTGGTCCCGGTAGTGGCCTGACAGGAGCGTCTCCACCAGCGCGCGCATCGAGGCCAGGGGGGTCTTCAGCTCGTGGCTGACGGTGGCGATGAAGTCGTTGCGCAGGCGGGTCAGACGGGCCTGGCGCAGCAGATACCGCCCCACCAGCACTACGATGATGCCCGTCACCAGGATGACCAGGAAGCCGGTCCATATGTAGATCTGCACCTGGCTGCGGGTGGCCATGGCGAACACGCCCGGCCCATCCAGATGCAGCGCCACCCGCCAATCGGGCAGGAACTGCCCGGCCGGCAGTTCGACGAACGCGTCATCGTCCTCCAGGTCGGGTCCGCCCCGCCGGACCACGATCCTGGCTCCGTGCAGACGCACTCTGGCGTCCAGCAACCCCCGCACGTTGTCCAGCAGATGGCCCTCGCGGCAGAGCACGACCGCCCGGCCGTCGGCGGACTGAAGCTGCCACACGCCCTCGATCCGCGTCCTGGTCAACTGGTCCCCACGGGGGGGTGGCTCGCCACCTGCCAGGTAATCGGCGGCCAGCTCTTCCGCATCCAGCGTCGGGAACCGTGGGGGCTGCTCCTTGAACAGCTCCCGCACACGCTGCATCAGGAACCGACGCTGCGCCGTCGGCATCGGGGGCGGGCCGTAGTCGTTAAGGCGGTCCACAAGCCGGCTGAGCACCGCCGCCGTGCGCGGGCTCCCGGGCTCTGCCAGCTCGAGGGCCATCAGTTGGGCGTTGGGCACAATGAGCCGCCCTTGCCAGTCCCGGGCGGCCCCATAGGAGGGGTTGGACAGGGCCTCGGTGAGTATCTGGAGGGCGTCCTGCCGATCGCCCGCCTTCCACAGGCAGCGAGCCTGGGCCATGCGGGCCTGCGCCGCTTCATGGATGCCGGCCGCCTTCGGGACGATGCTGCCGTAGGCGTCAGCCGCTTCCAGGTACTCCTGCTGACGGAACTCCAGCTCGCGCGCCACGGCCCACGCCACCGTGTCCGACTCCGCATGCGCGAGGGACTGGCGCGGCTCCGCCGGATAGGCCACCCGGCCCGCCCGGTCATAGATGATGGCCGCCTGGACGGTCCCGCTGGCGACGAGCTGCCTGAATGCCTGGGGAGCCGGATGCTCGGCGACCACCTCGGCGAACTCCCCGGTCTGCTCCCGCCAGTGTTCGTCCAGTTCCGCCACGGCCCCCGCAAGCTCAGCCTGGTACGCCTGGGCCAGCTTCTGGCGGATGGCGAGCCGCTCGTTCTGCACCGCCTGGCTCATGAACCACAGCACCGAGACGGTCGGCACGAGCACCGCCCCGACCAGCAGAAGCAGGACGGGCCACGCCCGTCGGGCGTGGCCCAGTCCCTTGATCCGTCTGCCTTCTCTGGCGGTCATGCTGCACGCCTTACTGGCCGACGAAAGTGGGGAAGTGGCCGGCCTCAGCGCCCGGCCCGACCAGCCGGATGGCGCCCCACAGCATGGGGCTGCCGTATGCCTGCTGAGTGTCCTTGTCGCAGTAGAACTGCTCCACGGCGTGCCCGTCGTTGCTCAGGGCGAAGTTCAGCCCCATCACGTGGCCGGCCTGCATCCTGGCCGGAGCCAGCACGTCGGCGGGCACGAAGACCTCCATGGCATAACCCCCGTCTGTGGGCAGCCATGCGCCGCGCAGCAGCGACTCCTTGCCCTGACTGGCGCCCCAGGGAATCAGCACGTGGGCCTTGTTGGGCCCCTGGCCGGGGGAGTCAGTCGGACTGAAGACGTACTGCTCCGCGTTGGGTCCCTTCCACTCGGAGCGGGCGAACAGCTTGTCCACGAACAGCTCGAAGCTGTCCGCCGTCCAGGGCTGCGACTGGTTGGTCCATACGTGGCTGTCGCGCGCCGCGACGGCGGCGTAGAGCCCCTCCTGGCGCCAGCTCATCCGCACCGAGCTGCTCTCCCTGTTCACGAAGGGGAGGGGCATCGGCGGGATGCCCGCCCACTCGGACAGGTCGCCGTCCACCGCGATGGGCTCGGCGGAGTAGGGCACCCCGACCGGCTCGGGTGCAGCCGGCCGCACCGGGATGACCGGCTCGGAGACCGCGGGCTGGAGCTGGGCCAACAGGGGGATGAGGCTCGCCAGGGCGGGCATGCCGCGCACTCCCTGGCGAACGACCAGCCGCGCCGGCTCCTCCTGGGTGCGCAGGAAGAACATGGCGCCCTCGGCGGCGTCAGCCAGCTCGCGCAGCACGCGCACCTGGTGCTCCGGCGCGCTCTTGCCCTCGGCGATCCCGGCCACCATGCCCAGCAGGCCCTGCGCGTCCACCAGCACCAGCTTGTTGCTCTTGGCGCTCAGCTCAGGCAGCGCCTTGCTGAGCGGACCCACGGTCAGCGCGGACGGGCCGCGCACGGCGTCCTGCACGGCCTTGACAGGCCCGGGGGCCAGGGCCAGCACCGTGGCCGGTCCGGCCGGGGCGACGTAGCAGCGCAGGTAATCGCCGTCAAAGGGCCTCAAGCGGTAGGAGACAAGTCCGGGCGCCTGTTCCGTCTGCGCCTCTGCGGGTTGGCCGGTGGCCATGGTCTGCACGGCTCCCAGCACCTGGCCCAGCAGCCGGCGCGTGCTCCCCGGGTCGTGGCTTGTGATCACGGCGCCCAGCGCGGGCAGCACGGGATCGAGCCTGGCGGCCACGGAACCCCTGTCGGACTCCGCCGGGGGAATGGCGAACAGCGTCACCTGTCCGATGTTGGCGAACAGCTGCCGGCCGATGTCCTGCCCGGTGAGCTGCATGACGGCGCTCTCCACCTGCTGTGCCCCGGGGCTGCCCTGTAGCAGTTCGCCCAGGGCAACCGAAGCCAGGCCGATGGCCTGGGGCGGCACGGCGGCGAAGCCCGGCTGCCTCAGCACGGGCGTGCGCACCAGGTTGTAGGCCAGCGCATTGTGACCCGGAGCGAAGTCCACCTGAAGCTCCGTGTAGGGGTTGCGCGCGTCAATGACGTCGCGAACCACCACGCTGCGTATGCTCGTGGGGTCGGCGAAGGTCTCGATGGCCGCCAGCTTCTGCTGCTGGCCCTGCTGCTCCAGCTGCTGCCGGATGGCCGGGTACAAGCCGGCCGGGCTCATCCAGAAGGTCACCGCGTCGCGGGAGCGCCTGGACCTGTCCAGGCCGGCGAAGGCGGCGTTGCCGGTCGCCAGCGAAGCGTCTCCGTCGCCCTTGTAGCGCCGGACGGCGCCGGCGAGCAGATCCTCGCTGGTGGCGAAGATCATCACGTGATCGTCGTACGCGAAGCCGGGCCGCGTCCCGGCAGTGGCGGGCAGCAAGGTGCGCTGCATCCCTTGCAGGGGCTCGGCCCTCTGACCGGTCACGTTGACGCCCATCAGGATGATTCCCCGCAACGCATCGCTCTCGCCGGGATACAGAACAGCTACCGCGGAGGGCGGCCCACCCAGCGACAGACGGGTCACCCCCACCGCCAGGCCCCGGACCTTCTTGAACTCCTCAACCATGCTGGGATTCAGCAGGGCGGCAACGATGTCCTGAGGCGACTTGCCGCTTGCGCCGCTCGCCGTGCCGATCACCTCGAGCGGGTTCTCCAGGGGGCTGCCGCGCAGCATTGCCAGGATCTTCTCCACCTGCTCGCCCGGGCTGCCCACCTCGTAGTACATGACCGTGTTGGCGGGCATGAGAGACGCGGGGTCGGGCAGCACGAGGTCATCCAGCATGTCGCGCGCGCGGCGCGCGATCTGCTCCTGGTCGGGGTAGCGGCCCACCACCTTCTCCAACTCGTCGGCGGCCTGGCCGCGCATGCCCTTCTTCAGGTAACAAGAGGCCAGCCGATAGTGCGCCTGGGCAAGGACGGCGCGGTTCTCTTCGGCCTTCTCGATGGCCTGCTGGTAGAGGTCGATGGCCTGGTCCAGGTCGCCGACGGTTTCCTCGGCGTAGACGGCCCTCTCCAGCAGGACCGTTGCGCTCTCGCCGCGGGCGAGGGCGCAGAAGCCTACTAGTCCAACCACCACTGCTGCGATCAATGCAGCCCGTTTGCCGTTCATCGTCCGAGCCTCCTACGGCTAAGGTACCCGAAACGGCCTGGTCATCACAGTGTAAGTCTACGCCCGGTGTGTTACGGAATGTGTACGGGTCCCGCCGTTCTTGTTTACCTTCCCATGGGGTTCTCCTGTGCGCCGGGGGCGTGCACCCGGGCTACGTCCTGGCCAAGGAGTGCCACCTCATTGCTGTTTGCAGAGCTGGCCTCCGGTGCCTATAATGCCATCCCATTGGCTTGGCGCCGTGTTCCCGGCCTTTGGGCTGAAGGGCACAGGCGCACCAGATCGCTGCGAGCGATTGGTGCGCGCGCTTTTGCACGGCAGGCTTCGATATGCCGCACTGGAGGCCGCGGCAGTGGAGGGACACGCCAAGCACGGCAACGGGGCGCGCGGCGGAGGGCGCCCGCGCAGTGCGCGCGGCCGCCTGTATGCTGGCGCCCCTTCGTGTGCCTGCGCGCTGCATGCACCGCTGGTCCGTGTGGGAAGGAGGTGATGCCGGGAGCTGAGGGAAGCGTGGCGAAGATGCGTTGAGGAGTTCCTGGAAGTACGGATTCTTTGGAGGACTGAGACCATGTCGCAACCAAGAGGGCCGGCTCTCGTCGCACTTGTGGTGGCGGCTCTTGCGCTCGTGGCGGCGACGCCGACACAGGCGCTCACTGTGACCGTTGACGAGAACACGCAGCACCAGACGATCGAAGGGTGGGGCGCCTGCCTTTACCCCGATGAGCACCGCGATCCGTCGCTCTACATGGACCAGCGGTGGCGAGACGCCTTCCGCGACGCCGGCATGAACATCATCCGGCTCAACGTGACTCCTGCGATTTCCGTCCAGCCGGGCGGGGATCATGAAGGCCCCGAGGCCCCCATGACGGGCGACCTCGCGGCCGACGCCGCGACGTTCAACTTCGAGCAGGAATCGTTCCGATACTCCGACGAGCTGGCCGCGTGGCTCCACCAGGGGATCCTGGAGCCGGAACGGGCCAAGGTAGTCGGCGGCATCTGGTCCGTGCCCCATTGGGCGAAGGCGCCCACCGGGAATTACCTGTCCAACGGCCGCTGGTCAGGCGGCACGCCGGTGCTGATGTATGTCTACCCGCCCTCGCCCGGCTGCACGTGCGGCGGCACCTGGGACACCGGCATCTGGCAGCAGGACCGCTACCAGTACTGCGCTCGCTGGCTGGCGTCGTTCTGCTACGGTTTCGAGCAGCACAGTGGCATGCCGCTCTACGGACTGAGCTGCCAGAACGAGGTCGCTTACGAACAGCCGTTCGACAGCTGCACGCTCTACCACGAGGCGAAGGCCCAGAAGGGCACGCGTCAGAGCTCAGAGACGACGATGAACTACGCCGTCTACGCGAATGCCATGAAGGCCACCAAGGATGAGTTCGCGCTCCACTCGGAACTGGATCACATCCTGATCATGGGTCCGCACCATGCCGGCTTGGACGAGAACCCGGGCAATCCGTGGGGCCTGCTCTTCCAGATGAGCGGCATCCAGGCGGTCAAGGATCACGCGGACCCCAATCTACTCGACTTCATCGATGTCTACACGCACAACTACAGCGCCCCCTCGGCCAAGCGTGCGGAGATGTTCCGCGCCTACTGGGCGGGCATGGACAGTCTGCCCGGCGAGACGTGGGCCGACTGGTACTACCCGCCTTCGATGTACGTGGGCATCGTCGGCGACGGCAAGCAGACCTGGAACAGCGAGTTCGGCGGCCACGAGTTTGCCTGGCCCGGCCCTCTTGAGCTCGCGCTCGATTCCCACACTCAGCTCGTGCGGGGGCACGAGAGCGCCATCATCTACTGGCAGCTACTGACTTCGGGCAACTCCAGCGGCAGCGTGCACGAGCTGCTGTCCATGGACACGCTCGACAACCCGCAGGACAGCCTCAAGTACTGCGCCTACAAGCAGTTCTCCCGCTACATCCGTCCCGGCGCCCGGCGCGTCGCGGCCACGTTCGACGCGAACGGGTGGACTGGCTACGGCGGTGCGAGTGCCTTTGACGATGAGAACGCCCTCAACGTCAGCGCGTACGTGCACGCCGCCGACGGGCGGGTCACTGTGGTGCTGGTCAACATGACCACTACTGACTACCCCGTGGACGTCAACATGCCGTCCACCCCGTCGGTGAGCACCTGCTCGGTCTATCGGACCAGCTCGACGGAGAACTTCCTGCACGTCGGCGACGTCGCAGTCTCCGGCGGCGTGGCCAGCGTGACCGTGCCGGGCGAGAGCATCGTGACCGTCACCGGTGCGGGCGCGGGCGAGAACGTCGCGCCCGTGGCGCATGACGATTCTTACTCCACGCCGATGGACGTGACGCTGAACGTGGCCGCCCCCGGTGTGCTGGAGAACGATACCGACGCCAACGGCGACCCGCTGACAGCCATCAAGGTCAGCGATCCGCCCAACGGGTCGGTGACGCTCAACAGCGACGGTTCGTTCAGCTACACTCCGGACGCTGGCTACACCGGCGACGACTCGTTCACATACAAGGCGAACGACGGCGATCTGGACTCCAACACGGCGACGGTGACCATCACGGTCACCAGCGGCAACACGCCGCCCGTGGCTAACGACGATTCCTATACCACGAGCAAAGACACCGTTCTCAGCGTCAGCGCGCCGGGCGTCCTGGCGAACGACGACGACGCGGACGGCAACCCGTTGACGGCGGTCAAGAAGAGCGATCCGGCCAACGGGTCGGTGGTGCTCAACAGCGACGGCTCGTTCGAGTACACCCCCGACGCCGGCTACGAAGGCGAGGACACCTTCACCTACGTGGCGAACGACGGGATGGATGACTCGAACACAGCGACGGTGACCATCACCGTCGCGGGCGTCGGCACTGCCATGCACGTCGCCGACGTGGTGGCATACCTCACCGATGAAGCTGCCGGCCCACGGAAGCGGCCGTATGCAGAGGTGCTGATCCACGACGAGTTCAATCAGCCCGTTGCCGACGCCACCGTTACGGTCCGCATGACCTCCTCCAACGGCCGCCTGGACAGCGTCCAGTCCGGCGTGACAGTCGGCGACGGATGGATGCAGGTGACCGGCCCCGATGGGAACTACGACGACATCACAGCTTGCGTGACCGACGTCACGCACGCTACTCTGACCTACGACTCCGGCGCGAACGTCGAGACCTGCGACAGCGGTAGTTGACGCAGGACTTCTCCCTGAGGAGACGGGGGCTCGCGGGCGCCAGCCCGCGGGCCCCTGCCCCGTGCAGTGGTCATTCGGGCCGCAGCCGCTCCTGCGCGTCCCTCACGGCCCGACGGAATTCGCCCGGGGGCATGCCCATCGCCCTCTTGAAGGCGCGCGTGAAGTGGCCGGGGGTCTTGTAGCCGCAGTCCAGCGCGATGGCCTTGATGGGCCGGTCGGTGGTGCGCAACTCCCGGCCGGCGCGGCGCATGCACCACTTGAGAAGATAATCGTATGGAGGGCGGCCCAGGTACCTGCGGAACAGGGTCCGGAAGTAACCATACGAGACGTGGCATTGCCGGGCGGCCTTCCTGAAGTCGAAATCGCGCGTCGGGCTCTGTCGCACCCGCTGGGCGACCTGCTCGATTTCGCTGCGGTGGGGGCCTGACTCCGGCTCCCGGTCCCCGGCGACGAACGCGAACTGCTCCAACTCGGTGTGGCTGAGCGCAAGTTCGGTCAGGGCGTCCTGCAGGGCCTGCTGGGCGTTGATGCGGGCGGTAATGCCGCGGTCCACGGCGAACACGTATCGCACGCCGCCGCTCTCCACACGGACGGAGGAGCGCTCGTGGTAGTTCTCTGCGCCGTCCGGACGCTGCCATGAGCCCACCTCCATCTCGACGCGCCCGGGCCGTCGGCCGGCGCCGAGATCAGCGGCGCGAGCGCGCACGCCCGGGTCCATGCCCGCAGCGGGGCAGGCGTTGCGCAGGTTCCGCAGGTCCTCAACGGCGGCCAACTCCCTTCGGCTGCGGCCGGACATCTCCACGTAGCGATCGTTGCAGAAGACCAGAGCCTGGCAGCCTGTGTCGGGGTCTTCGCGGGCAATGCTCATCCCGTCGAAGGCGGCCTCAGCCATCAGGCGGAAGCGTTCCTCGCTCTCCTTGAGCGCCTGCTCGGCCCGTACCCTCTGGGTGATGTCCCTGGCCACCAGGCAGAGCCCCATCAACTCCCCCCACCCGCCGAAGCCGGGGCTGACGGTGATGGAGACGTCGAACCTGTGCCCGTCCGCCGCACGAGCCGTCGCCTCCAGGGTGTGGGTGTCCTTGGTGGCGCCGGCCCGGCGCAGCAACTGCCGGAGCATGGGGCGATCCCGAGCGACACACAGCTCCGAGGCGTGGCGCCCGAGCATCCGGTCCGCCCCCCGGCCGTAGAGGGCCTGTGCCCCGGGATTCCAGCTCTTGATGACGCCGTCCATGCTCAGGCCGACTATCGCATCGGTGCTGGACAGCACAAAGGAGCCCCACCGGAGCAGGCTCTGCCGGGCATGCTCGTGGAGCTCGGGTTGGCTCCTGACCAGTAGCAGCGCGACCGCCCGTCCCGCGGAATCGCAGACCGGTATCTTCTCGATCAGCCCGGGGCCGTCCTTGGGGCGCACCCGGACCGATTCGCAAGCCTCCAGTACCTTCCCGTCCTCGGCCTGGAAGCGCCGGCCCTGTTCTTCTCCCCAGATGTCCACGTCCGACTTGCCGATCAGGTCCTGCTGTGTTCGCTGCATGTCCCGCGCGAACATCCGGTTTGCGTACCTGATGCGCAGGTTCCCATCCTTGAGCCAGACTCGGTCTGCCAGGGCGAACACGTACCGGTTCGGCTCCAGGGCGTGCCGGAGCACAACGCTGGCGGGCCGGCCGCGATGGTCGCCCCTGTGCGCGCGCCTTGCCTGCCCACCCGTGCGGGTCAGCACCCGGTGCGCGACTTCGCCCAGACGGTCTGCCTCGTCCGGGTGCAGGCAGGCCGCCGCGCCGAACTCCTCCGTGTAGCGCCGTTCGCTGTCGGGCCTGAGCCAGCTACCGATCACGATGAGAGGCGTCGCGGGCATGAACGTAGCCGTGGTCCGTACGATTGGGCCGAACGTAGCCCACGACCCGTTCGCGACTTCGACTGTCACCAGAAGGTCCGGAGGCCGGCCTTCCTCCACGTAGCGTTTCACCAGCCTCCAGGCCGGCATCTCAACCGAAGTGAGAACCTCAGCGTCGAACTGGATGTTGGCCGCGCGCAGAGCCTCAATCGCCGGCTCCGGGTCGGCCGCGGCCTCGTGCAACACGAGAACGCGCAGCCTTCGTTCCATGGCGGGACCTCCCCCGGCCCCCGCCCGCCGGACTCACAGATGAGCCGAGGGCCGCTGGCATTCATATATGGTAAGAGATCCTACACTTGGGGTATTTACCCGTCGCGCTTTGCCCGGTAGTATAGACACTGCTTGTCCGCCTGGCCAGCGGGCGAACGCCTTGCACAGCCGGAGAGAGGGAAGGCCGAGGGGGAACACGGGACTGCAGCAATCCTGCTTCCCGTGGGCAACGGGGTGGAAAGGAGGTCAACTCTGAGGCCAGGTTAGCGCCACCGGTGCTCCGAGGAGGGCTGTGCGGCGAACGCCGGCTCCCGAGGGGGCGGAGCGGTTGTGGAAGGCTTACCACGAGTTGTGGAGGTAGCGAGATGCAGTTTCCTGCAAGGACGCGGTTTCCTTCGGGGCGATACGGCCTGCTGGGTCGGATCGTCTGCTTCGCAGTGCTGGTTTCCTTGTGTCTGGCCGGCTCGGTCCGGGCCCTTCCCCAGGGCTATCTGGACGTCACAACGTACGGCGCTGATCCCACCGGCCAGTCTGATTCGACCACGGCCATCCAGAACGCCATCAACGGTGCGCGTGACAGTCAGCAGGTATGTTTCTTTCCCGGCGGGACGTACAAGGTCTCGGACCGGCTGGAGTGCCACCAGGGCAGTGACCGGGACCATCCGCCGGTACTGATGGGTTCGACGGTGGATCCGAACAACCGGGCGGAGATCTACCTGGCTCCGAACTCCTCGGGGTTTGGCGACCCGTCCAACCGCAAGATCGTCGTGCACTTCTACAATGAGGGCACCCCGTCCGACGACAGTAATAACGCGGACCACATCAACCCTGGCATCGTGGGCATAGACATCCGGATCGGTTCGGGCAACCCGGGCGCGGCGGCCCTCAGGCTGCAGGGCGCCGAGGGCACCACCATTCAGGACGTCAACATCGACCTGACCGAGGGCGGCCACACCGGCATCTGGGGCATTCCCGGCTCCGGCGGTGCCACCCACCAGGTCACCATCACAGGGGGCGCCATCGGCATAGACACCCGCAAGCACTCAGACCTGTCCAACGGTGGGTCGCAGCCCCAGCCGGTCGTGACCGGTTCCACCTTGACCAACCAGACCGGCAGGGCCATCTACTCCGCCGTGCGCGGCGCGCTGGTGCTGGTCGGCTGCCGCATCGAGACCAACCAGAGCGGCCCCGTGGTGTGGCTGAGCCGCCACTGGAACGGCGAGCCGTTCGACGGCAAGCTCATGATGATTGACTGCGAGATAGACTACAGCAGCTACTCATCGAGCAACACCGTCTTGGAGATGGCCGATTCCTACTCGAAGAGCTTCTACATGGACAACTGCTACGTCCGGAACGCCGAGCGCGTCTGGACCAGCAGCGCGCCCTGCAACAGCTCCGGATGGACGCACTTCTACCGATTGGGCGTGCACGTCCTGCCGAACTCCCGAGGGTGGGGCCAGCCCAGGGAGCCAGTGTGGGTGGACGGTTCGGTCTACGGCGACGTCTACAACGACTCGACCGACGGCGCTTCGCCGCCGACCGACTTGCAGTCGCGTCACCAGTGGCCGGCCGATTTCCCCACGTTCGAGACGCCCGGGGTCGCCAATGTCAAGACCGATTACGGCGCGGCCGGCGACGGTTCGACCGACGACTGGTCGGCCATTCAGCAGGCGATCAACGAGAACGAGGTGGTCTTCTTCCCGAAGGGCACCTACATGGTCTCCCAGACGCTGGACCTGCAGGCCGACTCGAAGCTGATCGGCGTCCACCACAAGATGTCCTGCATCATGGCCATGGCGTCGCTGGGCGATCTGTTCGACGATGCCACGGATGGGGAGACGCAGTCGCGGCCGCTGATCCGAACGGTTTATTCGGCCAACGCCGAGACCTATCTGGCGTTCCTTAACCTGCGGCGGGCATGGCCACTGGCTGACCACAATCCCGAGTCGCCCGCGAACTACACGCTGGAGTGGCGTTGCGCGGGGGATTCGATCGTTCGACACGTGGAGTTCATATCAACTTCCCAGACCTACTGCCGGCCGGACAAGATCGCCTACAACTACTACGGCTACCCGGATACCCCCGACCCCGACTGCAACTACCCGCAGGATTTCTTCGCCTCGGGCGAGTACGCATGGCCGAACCAGTGGCCGGTGGTGCAGGTCCGCGGCAACGGCGGCGGACGCTGGTTCAACTTCTGGTATCACGGCCGGTCCGGCTCGCGCGAGTGGGTGCCGCTGTTCCGGGCGGAGAATACCACCCGGCCGCTGCACATCTACCACATGCACATGCAGCAGCAGGATAGCTGGAACCACGCCGAGTTCATCAACGCCGACAACGTGTCCGTCTATGGGACCAAGAGCGAGATAAAGGGGAGCATGATCCTGTTCGACGGCTGCGACAACGTCCGTATGTTCGGACACGGTGGGCTCGGCACGCCGGACCCCCATCACTCGCACGATCCGGACGGTGGAGACGAGCACCTGTTCTTCTACAAGAACTGCACCAACTTCCTGTGCGCCGGCATATGCGACGACATCCAGGAGGGCGGCGACCTGTGGATCGGCGGCTGCTACGACCGCTGGGTCAATGCCACGGTCAACACCTGGTACCCCATCGGCGACTACGCTGACGGGCGACCCAATGTGGACGTCAACGGGGCGCACCGGCCGGTGGTCTATCTGCGCGGCGACCCGCACTACGTGCCTCTGGAAGGTGGCGATACCACGCCGCCGGCGGCGCCGACGGGCCTGACGGCCACCGCGCTCAGCTCCAACCAGATAGACCTGAACTGGGACGACAACACCGAGCCCGACCTGGCAAGCTACAACGTCTATCGGGACACCGTCCAGATCGCCACAGGCGTCGCGAGCAGCAACTACAGCGATACGGGGCTTTCGGGCTCGACGCAGTACTGCTACACCGTGACGGCGGTGGACACCTCAAGCAACGAGTCGGCGGACTCCAACCAGGACTGCGCGACCACGCAGGCGGACACCACTCCGCCGTCGGCACCGACCAGCCTGAGCGCCACGGCGGGCGACGGTTCGGTCAGCCTGGATTGGGCCGACAACAGCGAGCCCGACCTGGACGGCTACAACGTCTACCGTTCCACAACGAGCGGCTCGGGCTACAGCTCGATTGCGACCGTCTACGGCGGCAGCGATTACACCGACACCGGCGTGACCAATGGCACCACCTACTACTACGTGGTGACGGCCTTTGACGGGTCCGGCAACGAGTCGGGCTACTCGAACGAGGCCAGCGCCACGCCGCAGGCCGCGCTGGCCGACGCGACCATCGCCGAGGCCGCTACGGCACCGACCATTGACGGCTCCGTGGATTCGGTCTGGTC
>CAYFVS010000277.1:0-16808 GCA_964346565.1 uncultured candidatus Brocadiaceae bacterium
CCTACGACAGCGAGGGCGTGCCCGGCAGCCGCAGCCCGCTCATCAAGGAGGGCGTACTGGTCGGGCGGCTCCACAACCGGGAGACGGCCGCCAAGATGAACGAACAGCCCACCGGCAACGCCCGCGCCATCTCCTATCGCCACCCGCCCATCGTCCGCATGACCAACACCTTCATGGAGACCGGCGAGACGCCCTTCGACCAGATGCTGGCCGAGACCGAGGACGGCATCTATGCCGTCGGCATGTTGGGCGGGCAGACGAACGTGGAGATGTTCACCTTCAGCTCCGAGGAAGCATACCGCGTCCGGGACGGCCAGATAGCGGAGAAGCTGCGCGACGTGGTCCTGACCGGAAACGTATTCCAGACGCTGCAGAGCATTGACCGCATCGGAACGGATTCCAGGATGCACGGCGGCCTGGGCGGCTGCGGCAAAGGGGGGCAGAGCCCCCTGCGCGTGGGCGACGGAGGGCCGCACTGCCGCATACAGAACGTGGTCATCGGCGGCCGCTGAGCGGCTGCCAGCCTGTGAGGGGAGGACCAGATGAAGAAGCTGCTCGTCGTGATCTGTGCAGTCTGCCTGTTGGCCGCCGTGTGCCAGGCAGCCCAGTCCGAGCCGGCGCAGGAGGTCGCCCGGACAGTTGCCCTGGAACCCGCCCCGGAGTTCCGCTTCGTGGTCATGGGCGACAACCGCCCGTGGTGGGAGGCCGAAGATGTGGTCACCCAGAACGAGCACTTCCTGCGCAACATCGAGCGCACCAACCGCTCCGGAGCCGAGTTCGTCGTCATCGTCGGCGACCTGATCCACGGCTACACGGACGACGCCGAGATGATCCATCGGCAGTGGGATGCCTATGAGGCGGCCTGCGAGCGGTTCGAGGTGCCCCTCCACTCGGTGGTCGGCAACCACGACGTATGGGACGAGCAGAGCCAGCGCATCTGGCGTGAGCGCTACGGCCCGCTCTACTTCTCCTGGGACCACGAAGGCTGCCATTTCGTCGCGCTCGACTCCGATCTGGTCGGCCAGATGGACACCATCGCGGGCGAACAACTCGCCTGGCTGAAGGCCGACCTGAAGCGGTCGAAGGACGCCCGCCGGACGTTCGTTCTCTTGCACAAACCCCTGTGGGGCTACGAACCCCAGCAGCCCGACCGGCCCAATCAGTGGAACCGCGACGTGCATCCGCTGCTGGCCGAATACGGCGTGGACACCGTCTTCGCCGGGCACTGGCACGAGTACTGCTTCCACGGCCCCCGAGACGGGGTGCGCTACGTGGTCACCGGCGGCGCCGGGGCGGAACTCAGCGGCTACGAACTGGAAGGCGGCTTCTTCCACATCGTCACCGTGGATGTCTCTGACGAGGCCAGCCGGCTGACCGTCGTCTCGCATCGGGGCGAGCTGCACCCGGACTACGTCACGCTGGAGAAGCTGGACGCCCTCAGTAAGCGGCTCGAGGTCGAGCCCGTCGCCTCCGTGCCGGAGGACGGCGAGCTGGAGATCGGCGCCCGGCTGGCCAATCCGGTCGGCCGCCCGGTAACTGCGCGGGTCACATGGGACACGGAGGGCACCTCCTGGCAGGCGGAGGCCCAGCAGTTCGACGTCCCGGCAGGGGGCACGCTGGAGCTGTCCCTCCGCGCACGGGCGGGCGAAGCGCTGTTCCCGCTGCCGCAGGGACAGATAGCCCTCGCCGAGGGCGACAAGCGCCTCTGCCACTGGCCGTTCCTCCAGAATGCGATGGTCGGCGTCGGCCCCTTCGCGCGCCAGTGGCACGTGGTCGGCCCGTTCGACCTGGGCTACGTGGACGAGCCGCTGGAGTTGCGGCTGGACACTGAGATGTGGCCCGGCCTCGAGCGGCCGGGCTGGGACCAGGCACTGCCCCCCGAACAGGGCGAGGTGGACCTGGACGCGCTCTTCCCCGGCAAGGGCACCGCGAAGGTCTCCTGGCAGCCACTCAACGCCAAAGAGGACGGCCTTGTGGACCTGGAGACGCTTTACGGCAGCGAGGACTATGCAGTCGCATTCGCCGTCAGCTACGTCTGGAGTCCGCAGGCGGGCACCTACCCGATGACCATCGGCAGCGACGACAGCGTGCTGGTGCGCATCAACGGGCAGGAGGTCTTTCGCCACGACGTGCAGCGCGGCCCCGAGCCGGACCAGGACAGCTTCGAGGCGGAACTGAACGAAGGCTGGAACGAGGTGTTCATCAAGCTGGCCGAACGCTGGGGCGGGTGGGGCTTCTACCTGCGCGTGGCGGACCCCGACCGGCAGCTCGAGTTCGCACCTCAGCCGCCGGAGCCGGTCGAGGCCGGCACATAGAGGCAGACGAGAGGAACCCGATGCGCGACGAGACCGGCGTACAGATACTGGAGGCCGCGCGGAAGCGGTTCGACGCCGCCGAGGTCTACGAGGAGGCCTGCGAGGAGGTCACCGTGGCCTTCGACGACAGCCGCCTCCGGGAGATCCGCGCTGAGCAGAGCCGCGGCATCGGCCTGCGCGTCATAGACCGGGGCCGCATCGGCTTCGCCGCCAGCACCGACCTGCGTGAGCCGGGACGGCTGGTCGAGATGGCCCGCGCCAGTGCCGCCTTCGGCGACCGGGCCACCTTCGAGATGCCGGCGATGCCCGCCGACCTGTCCTCCCCCGAGCTCTATGAGCAGGGCATGGAGCAGGTCGGCGCGGAGCAGATGGTCGAGATGGGCCGCCAGGGGCTGGACCTGAGCCGACAGGCCGACGAGGACTACCTGTTCAGATGCCACCTGTCCCGCACGCTCCACCGCCAGCGCCTGCTCAACACCGCCGGGCTCGACTTCGAGTACGGCGCCACCCGCATGTCCGCCGACGTCGAGATCCAGGAGGTCGGCGAGAACGGCCTTCTGCAGGTCTACGAGTGGCGAACCTGGGGCCGGCCGTTCGCTACCGTGGTGGACCTGACGAGCACGGCGCTGGACAAGATGCGCGACGCCTCGACCATAGCCCGGGCGCGGCTCCAGACCATGCCCATGATCTTCACGCCTAAGGCATTCCGCAACCTGGCGATGCCCCTCGCCGTCGCCCTTAACGGCAAGAACGTACACAAGGGCTCCTCGGTGCTGCGGGGCCGCATCGGCGAGAAGGTACTGGACGAGCGCATCAGCATCACCGACGCCCCCACCGTCGCCTTCGCGCCCGGGAGCTGCCCGATGGACGACGAGGGCGTGCCGGCGCGCCGTCGGCCCATCTTCGAGTGCGGCGTTCTGCGCAGCTACCTGACGGACCTGCAGACGGCCGGCCTGCTGGGCATCGAGCCGACCGGCCACGGCTTCCGCAGTTACTCCAGCCGGCCCTCCCCTTCCGGCACCAACACCGTGGTGGCCGCCGGCGACGCGACCATGCAGGAGATGGTCGAGGGCATGGAGCGCGGCCTGATCATTGACCAGACGCTCGGATCGGGCCAGAGCAACCTGCTGGCCGGCGAGTTCAGCGTCAACGTCGCCCTCGGTTTCCTGGTCGAGGAGGGGCAGTTGCAGGGGCGCGTCAAGGACTGCATGGTCGCGGGCAACGTCTACGAGGTGCTCAGCCGGGTGGAGGCGGTCGGCAGCGAGCGGCAGTGGCTCGGCAGCACCTGCGTCCCGCCCATCATGGTCGGCGGCCTGAAACTGGCCGCCCAGGGGTAGCGGCCTGTTCACCGGGCGTTTGCTTTTTGCCATAACGTACGTACAGGCCGCTACTTGCGTCGCCCGCGTGCATTCCCCTTCCGGAGTAGGCGACAATGCTATGTACGCAAACCATATGCAAGGAGCCGCATATGTCGCCCGATTCTTCAGATGCGACGACCGACGCCGCGCTCCCCGCGTGGCTGGACAGCCTTTTCCAGGAGGACTGTCTGGAGGGGATGCGTCGCCGGCTGCCGGACGGGTCGGCGGACGTGGTGGTCACCTCCCCGCCCTACAACATCGGCGTGGCCTACGCCGACCATGACGACGACCTGCCCTTCGGGAGCTACCTGGATTGGATGGAAGACGTCGCCGCCGAGTGCCGCCGCGTGCTGCGCGAGGATGGCTCCTTCTTCCTGAACATCGGCGACCGGCCCTCGGACGAGCTGCGCTCCCTGCGGGTGGCCGGGCGCGTCCGCCGCCACTTCCACCTCCAGAACACCATCCACTGGATAAAGTCCCTCGCCGCCCCCGAGCGCGACGTGAACATGGGGCACTACAAGCCGGTCAACAGCCCGCGCTTCCTCAACAACGCGCATGAGTACATCTTCCACTTCACTCCCACGGGCCGCGTGGCGCTCGACAAGCTGTCCATCGGCGTGCCCTACCGGGACAAGAGCAACATCGGGCGCTGGAAGGCCGCCCGGCAGGACCGCCGCGACCGGGGCAACACGTGGTTCATCCCCTATGAGACCGTCACGGGGGCCAAGCCGCACCCGGCGGCCTTTCCCGACCGGCTGCCGGAGATGTGCATCCGGCTGCACGGGCTTCGCGAGGACCGTCCCCTGGTGGTGCTCGACCCGTTTATGGGCACCGGGACCACGGCGTTGGCGGCCGCCCGGCTCGGCTGCCGCTACGTCGGCTTCGAACTCAGCGGCGAGTACCTTGCCATCGCCCGCCAACGGCTGGCGTGCGGCCAACTCCTGACCGCAGACGGCGCGTCCGCGGCGGCTTAACAGCCTGTTGGACGCGAAGGGCGTTGACATCGGCCGAGCTGCCGGGCATAATGGGCGATGGATAGACGCATCAACAGGCACCTTACAGAAAGCCACGGAATGCGCACTCGCTAAGAAGCGGAGGCCGGACGCCTGCAGCCACGCGGCACCGATGCCGCGCTGAGCCGTCCTTCGTTCCGGTCGTCCGCTTCCGGTGCGTACCCGTGGCGTCACCGCCTCGATCGAAGCCGGGCCACGGGCCGCCGTGGCCCTTTTTCTTTGCCCCTGGAAGTGCCAGCGCGCGGGAGAGCAGATGTCTGCCGTCGTATTCCAGAAAGTGAGCAAGGCGTTCGCCGGCCGTCCCGTGCTGGACGAGGTCTCGTTCGAGCTCTCGCCGACGGGCAAGGTGGCCCTGGTCGGACGCAACGGCAGCGGCAAGTCCACCATCCTGAGGCTAATCGCCGGCCGCATACGTCCTGACCGGGGCAGCGTGCGGCTGGCTTCAACGGTCCGGCTCGGTTACCTGCCCCAGAGGCCCGCCCCCCGGTCCGATCTCACGGCGCATGAGCGGGTCCTGTCGGCGCGCCCGCGGCTGGCCGCACTGCGCCGGCGGGTGCGGGCCTTTGAAGAGCGGCAGCGGGTGGAGGGCGAGCAGGACGCCGAGAGCGCCGCCGCGTACGCCGAGGCCGTCACGGAGTTCGCGGAGGCGGACGGTTACCGCGTCGAGCAGCAGGCGGAGCAGGCTCTGCGCGCCCTGGGGGTGGGCCCCGCCCTGATGGGCCGTCCCCTGGGTGAGCTGAGCGGCGGCGAGCGCACCCGGGCGGAACTGGCCCGGGCACTGCTGAGCGACCCCACGTTGCTGCTGCTCGATGAACCGACCAACCACCTGGACCTGGACGGCGTGCGGTGGCTGGAGCAGACGCTGCTCCGCTACCAGGGCGCGCTGCTGCTCGTGACCCACGACCGGCGGCTACTGGAACGGGTCACCGACTCGGTCATGGAAGTCGAGCGCGGCAAGGTCCTCCACGAGCGCGGGACGTTCACGGACTTCATGCGGCGCAAGCGGCAGCGCGTCCAGCGGCAGATGCAGCGGTACCTGGAGCAGCAGAAGCGGGCGCGCAGTCTCAGGGAGGCCATCAACCGCGCCGAGGGCAGGGCCCGGGGCACCGAGCGGCGCACCATCCACTTCCACTACCGGAAGAGGGCTGCCAACGTGGCCAGGCGGGCGGTGACGCTCAAGCGGCGCCTGGAGCGGGAGATGGACGCGCCGACGGCACGCAGACCACGGGCTGAAGCCCCGAAGATGCGTCTGGACCTGGCACCCCGCCGCTGGCACGCCGGGTGCGTCCTCCGCATGGAGGGCATTGCCATGTCATTCGGCGACCGGACCTTGTTCGAGGACGTCGCCCTGGAGCTTACCCGCGGGGAGCGAGTGGCGCTCATCGGACCCAACGGCTCGGGCAAGACCACGCTGATGGAGGTGGCGCTGGGACGGCAGCCGGCCGCTGCGGGCGACGTATGGCTCTCCCCCGGGGCCCGGCCCTTCTACTGCGACCAGCACCAGGCCGGCCTGGACCCGGAGCGGACGGTGCTCGAGTCCGTGGCCGCCGAGAGCGACCTGGATCGCAGCCAGGTGCACTACCTTCTGGCCCGGTTGCTCTTCGAAGGAGACGCCGTGCACAAGCGGGTGGGCGACCTGAGCGGCGGGGAGAGGACACGACTACTGCTGGCCCTGCTCATGAACACGCGGGCCGATCTGCTCCTGCTCGACGAGCCGACGAACCATCTGGACCTGGCCAGCGTGGAGGTGCTGCAGGAGGGACTGAGGAACTACGCGGGCGCGGCACTGCTTATCAGCCACGACCGGGCCTTCATCCGCGCCGTTGCCACCAGGGCGTTCGAACTGCGCGACGGCCGCCTCACCCGACTGCATATGGACCAGATTGACGCGGAACTGAACTCAAGGACATAGTCAACAGGGCCCCAAACCAAGGAAGGAGCACTCCAACATGATCGCCCCCTCGACGCCGACCCGTTCTCACGCACACACGTGCGGGGACGCAATGCAGCTCCGGCCAGCCAACGAGGTATCGAGAGATGGAACGCAGGGACATACCAGCTTCACAGCACTTCTTGAGCGATCCCCGCCTGGTGGCCGACATGGTCGCGCAGGCGGGCCTTGGGAGCGATGACGTGGTGTATGACATCGGCGCGGGCACCGGCGCCATCACGCGCGAGCTGGCCCGCCTCTGCCGTCGGGTCATCGCCGTGGAGATTGACCCGGAGCTGTTCTCAGTTCTGGAGGAGCGGTTCGGCGGCGACCCGGCCGTCGAGCTGCACAACGAGGACTTCCTCCGCCATCGCATCCGCGAGCGGGACTACAAGGTCTTCTCGTCCATACCCTTCTGCATCACAGCGGACATCCTGCGGAAGCTGCTCTGCGGGGGCAACGCGCCGCAGCAAGCGCATATGATCATGCAGAAGCGCGCCGCATGGCGCTTCGCCGGGCTGCCGCGGGAGCGCGTGTTCAGCCTGCTGCTGAAGCCCTGGTGGCGGCTGGCGGTGGTGCGTCACTTCCGGCGCACCGACTTCACGCCCCCGCCCTCGGTGGACTGCGCGCTGTTGCGCGTCCTCAGGCGGGTCCCGTCCCCGGTAAGCGAGGAAGAGCGGTCGTCCTACGAGGAGTTCATCCGCTGCGGCGTGCTGCGGGGGCGGGCGAACGCCAAGCAGAACCTCAAGCACGTGTTCACGTACACGCAGTGGAAGCGGCTTGCCCGCGAGCTGGGGTTCGCAGTGAACGCCGCGCCCACGGAGCTGAGCGCGCAGCAGTGGACCGGCCTGTTCCGATTCTACCGGCGGATCGCGTCGCGGCCGGTTGCCACGTGAAGCCCGCGTCCCCGTTGCGAGGCGCTCGGCGCCCCGCTACGATGCGCCGCGGCTCGTTCAAGGGAGGCACAGCATGCGCGCTGACGGGAAGGTGGCCATCGTCACGGGGGCGAACCGGGGGCTGGGCCGCGGACTGAGCGAGGCGCTGGCCGATCGCGGGGCGACAGTCCTGATGGTCTGCCGCGACGCGGAGGCCGGCCAGCAGGCCGAATCCGAGCTGCGCGAGCGGGGACTGGACGCCAGCCTGTTCGTCGCCGACATGGAATCGGTACCCGACATCGAGCACCTGCGCGAAGAGGTGGCCGCGCTGTTCGACCGGGTGGACATCCTGGCCAACTGCGCCGGGGTGAACCTGGACGACGAAGACACCGCCGTCGAGAACATCCCGCTCAACGTGCTGACGCGCACGATGAACACCAACTTTCTCGGTCCGCTCTGGATGTGCCGGTGTTTCATCCCCATGCTGCGGGAGAGCGAGTCCGGGCGCATCATCAACTTCACCAGCGGCCTGGGGCGGCTCACGCCGCCGCGCATGGGACCCTATCCCGCGTACAGCATCTCGAAGACCGCCCTGAACGGGCTGACCAGGGTGCTGGCCGGCGAGCTGGAGGGGACGGGCGTCATCGTGGTGTCGGTGGATCCGGGCTGGGTGCGGACGGACATGGGCGGGCCGGGCGCGCCGCTGTCGGTCGAGGAGGGCATCGAGACGCCGCTCTGGCTTGCCACCGGCCCGGCGGAGGAGATAGAGACCGGCTGCCTCTACAACCAGAAGCAGGTCATCACCTGGTGAGGCGGAGCGCGGATTCGTGCTTGACCTTCGCGCCGCCCCGCGGCATAATGGGCACATATCCGGATAGCTCTGACATGGAGGACGCAGCGGAGATGACGCCTTAGCGCAACGGCAAGCGCCGACGGACCGCGCTCGCGGGTATGGCTCGCGTGCGTCCACTGGTGGTCCGTCTCGGGCTGGTTGCTACCGTTGGCCGGGGTCTCTCCCTGACACAGATAGGTGACGACGCAGGCCACGGGCGACCGTGGCCTTTTTCTTTGCCTCTCGGCAGGGCCCTGAACGCCGCACTGCACACCGCTGCGGAGTCGGACGATGTTGCTGGCAAGTTTACAGAACGTCACGAAGCGCTACGGGGACCAGGTGGTCCTGCGCGAGGCTTCGTTCCAGGTCAGTTCCGGACAGAAGGTCGGGCTGATCGGCGCGAACGGGTCGGGCAAGACGACCATCCTGCGCATCCTGACCGGCGCGGAGCAGCCCTCCGAGGGCAACGCCGTCGTGCGGCGCGGGGTGCGCCTGGGCTACGTGCCGCAGCACGTCGAGGCCGACGACGAGGCGGGGGTGATGGACTTCGTGCTGGCGGACTACAACCGTCTGGCCGCCCGGCTGCGCGAGCACGAGCAGCGCCTGGCCGGCGCCTCCGGGGGCGAGCTTGACGACGCCATGCGCGCCTACCAGCGGGTGCGGGACGAGTTCGAGCGCCGCCACGGATACGACTACCCCCGCCGGGCGGAGGCCATGCTGGACGCCATGGGCCTGGCCGGGCGGATGGGACAGAAGGTCGGCTCGCTCTCGGGCGGAGAGAAGAACGTGCTGGCCCTGACCAGGGCGCTGCTGCGCGAGCCGGACCTGCTGCTGCTGGACGAGCCGGCCAACCATCTGGACTACCTGGGCCTGGCGTGGCTGGAGGATTTCCTGGCCCGCTCGAAGGCGGCGATGCTTCTGGTCTCGCACAACCGCTACCTGCTGGACCGGGTGGTGGGACGCATCCTGCACCTGGAGGGCGGCCGCATCGCCTCCCACGAGGGCAACTACTCCTCCTACCGGGCCGAGCGGCTGCGGGGGCTCATCGCGCAGCAGGAAGACTTCGTGGCGAACCAGAAGCGGCTGGCCCAGCTCGAGGCGCTCGTCGAGCGATTCGCCAACATCGCCCGGGGCAGCAGCGACCCGGCGTGGGGCAGGCGACTGCGCGCCCGGCGAAAGCAGCTCGAACGCGAGAAGGCCCAGGCCGTCGAGAAGCCCACGCTCGGGCCCAGTGCCATCCAGCCGGACTTCTCCACCGACGCCAGCCGCGCCACCGTCGCCCTGCAGGTGCGCGGCTACAGGCGGGCCTTCGGCAGGCTGAAGCTGTTCGAGGACGTGGACGTGCAGATCAACTGCGGCGAGCGGGTGGCGCTGGTCGGCCCGAACGGGTCCGGCAAGACGACGCTGCTGCGGGACGTAGTCGAGCACGGCGCCTGGGAGCACCCGGTGATACGCATCGGTCCGAGCCTGACCGTCGGCTACTGCGCCCAGCAGCAGGAGGTGCTCGACTCGGACCGGACGGTGATCGAGGAGATACGTTCGGTGGCGCCCATGGGCCGGAAGGAAGCGTGCGGCATCCTGGCGCGCTTCCTGTTCGGGCCGGAGGACGTTCACAAGCGCGTCTGCGAGCTGTCCGGCGGGGAGCGCAACTGCCTGCAGCTTGCCCGGCTGATGGTCGAACGGCCGAACTTCCTGATCCTCGATGAGCCGACCAACCACCTGGACATCCGGGCGCGGGAGGCCGTCGAGGACGCGCTTGGCGAGTTCGAGGGCACGCTCCTGGTGGTCAGCCACGACCGCTACTTCCTGGACAAGGTGGTCGGGCGCGTGCTGGAGGTCCGGGACCGCGGCCTGGTTTCCTATCCGGGCGGGTTCACCGCCTTCTGGGACAGGCGCAAGCGCCTGGCCGCGCGCGCGGACGGACGCATCGCGCGACGGCGGAAGGAGCGCCGCCGCGACGGCCGCCAGCAGGTCCGGCCGTCCGTCGAAGCACTGGAGCGGCGCATCAGCGAAGCGGAGCAGGAGAAGCAGCGGCTCGAACAGCGCATCGAGCAGGCGCTGAGCAGGCGTGACCGCCGGGAGGCCCGCCGCGCGTCCCGGCGGCTGGACCATCTGAGCGAGCGGCTCGATGCGCTCTACGAGGAATGGCTCCAGGTGAGCGAATAGCAGGGGCGGCTTTGCCTCCCCCGGGCGGCCCCGCTATGATGGGCAACCAGGCCGCTCAGAAACGGGTAGGTCCGGCGTCCCTCGGCCGTCGAAGCCTTGGCGGAGTAGCCCCGCCGGACCGGGCGCGGCGGGACGCCGCACTTACCCGGTCAAAGACCGGCCGCCGCAACACCGCGAAGCTGTTTGGGCAGGCTGCTGTGAGATGGGCAAGGGAAGCGAAAGCATCAGGATAGTGGCGCGCAACCGCCGGGCGCGGCACGAATACGAGGTCGAGGACACCTGCGAGGCGGGCCTCGTGCTGCAAGGGACCGAGGTGAAGAGCCTGCGCCAGGGCAACTGCGACATCAGCCAGGCGTTCGCCCGGCCGCGGGGCGACGAGATGTACCTGCTCGACATGCACATCGCCCCCTACGATCAGGGCAACATACGCAACCACGAGCCGAAGCGGCCGCGCAAGCTGCTGCTGCACCGGCGGGAGATAAACCGGCTCGTAAGCCAGTGCACCCAGCGCGGTTACACCATCATCCCCCTGCGCGTTTACTTCCGCGGCGGCTACGCGAAGGTCGAGATCGGCCTGGCTCGCCACAAGAAGCAGTGGGACAAACGGCGGAAGAAGGAGGAACGCCAGCGCCGCGAGGACGCCGAGCGCGCCCTGGGACGACGGCGACGGCCGGATTAAACTCACCACAGAGGCACAGAGGACACGGAGAACGACAACGGCGGGGCTAACCACAACGACACAACGGGTACGACGAAAGGCCCAGCAAGATAGAGGGCATGAGTGCGGCAAACAGAGCCGGGCCTGATTGCAGAGCGGGCTGCGCCCCATGCCGCATCTCAGACTTCAGAATTCATACTTCTTCCCGCAGGTCCAGGTGAGCCCGTTCCTCCTCCGTCAGTTCGAGATCGAGCGCGGCGGCGTCGTCGGCCAGTTCCCGACGGTTGGCGGCACCTATCAGCGGGAAGACGTTGAGCCCGGAGTTGAGCACGAAGGCCAGGGCAATCTGCGGCACGGAGACGCCCCGCTCCGTTGCCAGCTCGTGCGCCCGGTCCAGCCGCCGGAAGTTCTCCTCGTAGCAGAAGCCCCGCACGCATGAATCGGACAGCTCGTCCCGCAGCTCCTCGTAGTTGCCCGACGTGAGCCGCCCGGACAGGAACCCGCGGGCCAGGCTGGACCAGGCGAGCACAGGCATCTGCGTCTGGCGGTAGTACTCACGTGCAGGAATGCCCTCCGGCCCGCCGATGCCCATGCACCCGGCCCACGCCTCGCCGTACTGGACGGCCAGGCTGAAGTTCGGGCTGCTGGCGGCGAAGGGGGTAAGGTCGCGTTCCTGCGCGTAGCGGTTGGCTTCCCGGATGCGCTCGTGGGTCCAGTTCGAGCCGCCGAAGGCGTTGGTCAGCCCCTCCGCCCGCAGCTCATTCAGCGCCTCGACGACCGGCCCGACGGGCACGGCGGGGTCGTCACGGTGCAGCAGATAGACGTCCACGTAGTCGGTGCGCAGGCGGTCCAGCGATTCATCCAGGTCGGCCCGGATGGCCTCCGGGTTCACGCGCGGCCCCTCCGGTCCGTGGTGGGCGCCCTTGCCCACTATGACCACGTCCTCCCGGACGCCGCGGGACTCGACCCATTCGCCGAGGGGGCACTCGACGCCCTCTCCATAGACGTGGCCGGTGTCGAAGGCGTTGAAACCCATCTCGAAGGCCACGTCCGCCAGGTCGCTTCCGTCCTCGCTGCGGCCTGCGGTCCCGGCGCCCAGGATCAGGCGGGAGACTGGCTTCTCAACGCCCTCTATCTGTCCGTAGTCCATTCTCGTTGCTCCAGCATTGGAAGTTGCGCGGCTACTCCGTCGGGTATTCCAGTCCCCACTGCTGCCGCAGGCGGTCCATGGTCAGCATGATGGTCAGGGACTCGTCCAGTGTCATGTCGGGGCTCTCGGTCAGGCCCTCGCGCAGGCACCGGCTCACCTCGGCGGCCTCGTAGTTGTAGCCGTTGCCTTCGTGGGGCAGCTCCATCTGCTGTTCGCCGTCGCCCCTGCGCACTGTCAGTTGCGAGGGCCGGAAGAAGGGGGAGTGGACGTGGATCATGCCTTCGGTGCCGAAGATCCATGCCTCCGACGGCGTCCGGGTGCGCACGGCGCAGGTCAGCACGCTGAGCGAGCCGTCCGCCTGGCGCAGGACCATTCCTGCCTGCTCATCCACGCCGGTCTCGCCGATGTCCGCCAGGCCGCCAACCTCCTCGGGCGGCCCGCCGTAGACCATGGAGGCGAAGGAAATCGTATAGCAACCCACGTCCAGCAGCCCGCCGCCGCCCATCTCGGGGTTGAGCAGCCGGCCCTCGGGGTCCCAGCCGCTACGGAAGCAGAAGTCGGCCTTCACCATCTGCACCTGGCCGACGGCCTTCTCCTCCAGCAGGTCGCACAGCTTACGCGTGCCGGGGATGAACCGCGACCACATGGCTTCCATCAGGAACAGGCCGCGCTCCCGGGCGCAGGCAATCATCCGTCGCACCTGCCGGGCGTTGATGGCCAGGGGCTTCTCGCACAGCACCGGCTTGCCGGACTCCATGCACAGGATGGTGTTGTCCATGTGGAACACGTGCGGCGTGGCCACGTAGACGACGTCCACGTCCGGGTCTTCGGCCAGCGCCCGGTAGGAGGCGTGCCGCCGTGGCACCCGCCACTCCTCGCCGAACCGGTCGGCCGTCTCCTGCGCGCGGGAGCCGACGGCCACCAGCTCCGCGTCTTCCAGGTAAGTGAGCCCCTCGGCAAACTTGCCCGCAATGTGCCCCGTCCCAATGATGCCCCATCTCGTCTTGTTCATGCTGCTCCTCCCTCAGATGCAGGTATGCCCTCTGGGCTTAGGCATTCGCGCGGCCCTCGGCCAGCGCGTCGCGGCGGCTTTCGATGAGCGACAGCAGTTCCGCATCGGCTTCCGGCTCCAGGCCACAGTGCTCGGTAAGCACGTCGCCGAAGCTCAGCGCGGTCTCGCGCTCCCGGCGGGCTATCATAACGGCTGCGGCCACGCCCGTGGCGTAGGCGCGCGGCTCGATGCCCTGCCCCGCCACGGTGCGCAGGCTGTAGATCAGCCGCTCCCACGGCTGGAGCTTGCGCACGATGCCGCGCACGCCGCGGGCGATCACGTCCCTGAACACAGGGCAGGTGGTGCGGCGCAGGATCCAGTCGCAGTAGTTCAACACCTCGTTGCGGTCCAGCACGCCGGCGTGCCTGCGCAGCAGAGCGGGAGCGGCCTCCTCGAAGAGCAGCGCGCGCGCGGTCTCCATCAGCTCGGCCTCCTCCCGCAGGTCGCAGAAGCGCTTCGCACGGCGCAGTCGGCCCAGGCAGGCCAGCAGCGCGTGCAGCCCGTTGTGGGCGAGCATCTTGGTGTCCTCAGAGGCCCTGAACTCCGCCTCTCCCTGCGGCAGGAGGGCCGAGGGGATACCGGCCAGCCCAACCAGCGTCTGCTCCGTGACCGGGATGCCGAAGTATGCCTCGGAGACGACCGCCCAGTCCAGGCCGGGCGCGACCGGGCGAAGGGGCGCCTCGGGGGCCTGCACGGTCTTGCACATGCGCCCCATGACGGTGTCGCCCACCAGAAGGGCTTCCCCCGGGTCGGCGCGCGCCTGCCGACAGACGGCCCGGCGCAGGTTCAGCGCGATGTCCACGCCGTTCTCCCCGCACAGCACGCGGAGGGGTCGCGCGGCGCTGCGCCGTGCGGCGGCCGCCGCCAGCAGGGGCGCCAGCCTGGGCAGATTCGCGGCTCCCACAGCCGTGAACACCAGCTCCGCGCCGTCCAGGGCCTCGCGCACAGCCGACGACGGCTCCTCCTGGAAGGGCAGACCGCGCGCCGGCCCCACCGAGACCGCCCGGACGGAGAGCCCCGTCTGGTTCAGCACGTAATGTCCCTCCTCCGAGAGGCGGTCCAGGAAGGACTTCTTGGCAGGGATGTCCAGGTACGTCAGCCGGCACTCGCCCGCAAGCTCGGGTCCCAGGAAGCCAAGCCCCAGCGCTCCGGCGCCGATCACAGTGCACCGAACCGGTTCGTGTTGCATGAGCCGGACCCACCGTATGGCATAGATGACCGCCCGACGAACGTCCGCCTTCGCAGCACAGGTCATAGGCGAAGCGCGACGCCGGCGCAAGGCAAACGCCTCAGTGCACGGGGTTGCGCAGGGCGCCGATGCCCTCCACCCGGCACTCGACCAGGTCGCCCGGCTTCAGGAACCGGGGCGGCCGCCGTGCGGAACCCACGCCCGGCGGCGTGGTCGCGGTAGTTCAGCCCCAGGCACAGGACCTTGCCCGGGCGTGGGATGGGCGACAGAAGCTCCAGACTGGCCAGGGGCCGGCAGTGGCGGGCGGCGAACTGCTCGTCGGCCCCGGCTTGCTCGATCAGCCCTCGCGCCTCCCCCAGCAGGTATTCGTCGGACAGAAAACCCGGCGCAGGGCCCAGGATGCGCCCGTGCGAGGCCGACGCCAGGTCCACCACTCTATCCCCGAGGATCGCTCCCCCGCGGTGCGACCCACCGGCCAAGTAGGTCACGAACTTCATGATGCCTACCCTCCAGCCCCGCCGGGCCCCCCGGTCCCGCCGCGGGCCCACCTACTCGTGTTTGCTGACTGCGGGCTCGGGAATCTCGTCGAGCAACATGCGGACAATCTGCACGCTGTCGGTGCCCTCTGCCTGGGCCTGGAAGTTGCAGGCGATGCGGTGGCGCAACACGGGCACGGCCACCTTGCGCACGTCCTCGGTGGACGCATTGACGCGCCCATCCATGGCCGCCATGGCCTTCGCGCCCAGCACCAGGTGCTGCCCGGCGCGCGGTCCCGCCCCCCAGTCCACGAACTCGCGGATGAACTGCGGCGCCGTCTCGCTGGTCGGACGGGACGCGCGCACCAGGGATGCGGTGTAGCGCACGACGTAGGGGGACGTAACGATCTCCTCCACGAGTTCCTGCATGGCCAGTATCTGCTGACCTTCGATGACCGGCTCCAGCCGGGGGCGCGGTCCGCGGGTGGTCTCGGCGAGGATCTTCTCCTCGACGTCCTCCTCCGGGTAGTCAATGTGGATGTCGAACATGAAGCGGTCGAGCTGGGCCTCGGGCAGAGGGTAGGTGCCCTCCTGCTCGATGGGGTTCTGGGTGGCGATGACGAAGAACGGATAGGGCAGGTCGTAGGTGGTCTGGCCCACGGTAACCTGGCGCTCCTGCATGGCTTGCAGCAGGGCAGCCTGTGTCTTGGGGGGAGTGCGGTTTATCTCGTCCCCCAGGACGATGTGGGCGAACAGCGGCCCCGGCATGAAGCGGAACTCACGCTGGCCGGTGCTCTCATCCAGCACGTTGGTCCCGGTGATGTCGCTGGGCATCAGGTCCGGTGTGAACTGGATGCGGCGGAAGCTCAGCGAGGTGACCTCCGCCAGGCAGGAGACCATCATCGTCTTGGCCAACCCCGGCACCCCGACCATCAGGCAGTGCCCCCGGGCGGCGATGCACCCCAGCAACTGCCTGAGCACCTCCCGCTGGCCGTAGATGACCCGCCCCAGCTCTGAGAGCATGCGGTCAACGTGACCGCTGAACTCCGTCAGCCGCCGGGCGAAGCTGCTCTCCTTGCTGGTAGTCGGGTTCTGCCCGCTCATGCGCTCCCCGTCAGTTCCTCAAGGCGGACCGGCTCTCCGCGCTGGACCGATTCCATGACGGCGAAGACCATGGCCAGGCTGTTGAGGTTGTCCCGCCCGCCGGTCTCCGGCTCCCGTCCCTTGGCGACCGCTTCCTGGAACTCGCGCAATGCGCCGGCCTGCCCTGCGCAGGGCATGTCCGCCAGTCGCACCTCCACCTCCTGGTCCGGGTGCTCGGCGGGCATGACGCGCACTTGCCCGGCATCCACCTGGATGGCTGCCTGCGGGCATTCGATGCGCCAATGGCCGGGCCAGCTCGTCTCCGGGCCCCGCGTGACCCACGAACCGTGGTAGGCCACCCGCAGTCCCCCTTCGAACCGGAACAGCGCCACCGCGCAAGGATCGTGTTCGAACCAGCTCCACGACGGGCGCCACGTCTCCGCATACACTGAGACCGGTTCCTGCCCGGTGATGGCTCGCATCAGGTCGAAGTGGTGGATGCTCATGTCCCGCACCAGCGGGTGCTCCATCTTCAGCCGGAAAGAGCGGGCGAACCGCGGGGCCTTCGCGAACCGCAGAGCTATGCTGTCCGCCCGGCCGAACTCCTCCCCGTTCAGCAGCTCCCGCACCGTCCGCACCCAGGGCTGGAAGCGGTAATTCTGGCTGACCATCAGAGCACGGCCTGCCTGCTCGGCGGCCTGCACCATCCGGC
>CAYFVS010000278.1:0-5772 GCA_964346565.1 uncultured candidatus Brocadiaceae bacterium
ACACGCCCCTGCCACGATTCGGCTCTCAGGCTGTCCAGCCCGTCATAACCTTCGGCGGCTTGCCGGGATAGGTTGGCGCGCCCGGGAGGATTCGAACCCCCAACCCTCGGTTCCGAAGACCGATGCTCTGTCCAGTTGAGCTACGGGCGCGCCGCCATTGGCCAATCTACGGCGGCCGGTCGGGAGCGTCAACCGCCGGGCGGCGGCCCGCTCATCGGAATTGACTGCGCACGGGCCGGGGGGATACAATGGGCCACTCCGGGGGCTATCGTCAGATGCCGTCCCCGGCAACTGCGTCCTGTGCAACTGAGGACCTGCGAACATGGCCGTCGAACTTGCCGACCTGGAGGCCCGCCTGCGGAAACTGCGGGACTCTCTTTGACGCCGAAAGCAGGCAGCAGGAGCTGGACCGCGTCGAGGACCGCATGAGTGAGTCGGGCTTCTGGGACGACCAGGAGTCCGCCCAGAAGGTTATCCAGCGCATGAAGCACCTGAAGGGGCTGCTAGACCCGCTTGACGAGGTCGAACAGGAGCTGGAGGACCTTCTCGTGCTGCACGAGCTGGCCGAGCAGGAGGACGACCAGGCGACGCGCGATGAGGTCGAGACGCGCGGCGAGCGGCTGGCCGGCCGCTTGGACCGCCTGGAACTGCGCAGCATGCTGAGCGAGCCGCACGACGAGAACTCGGCGTTCCTGAGCGTCCAGGCGGGCGCGGGAGGAACCGAAAGCTGCGACTGGGCGGACATGCTGTTGCGCATGTACCTGCGCTGGGCCGAGCAGGAGGGCTACTCCCACCGGGTTATAGACAGCCGCCCCGGCGACGAGGCCGGCCTGCGCCACGCCACCGTGCACATCGGCGGGGAGTGGGCCTTCGGCTACCTGAGGAGCGAGATCGGGGTGCACCGATTGGTGCGCATCTCGCCTTTCGACAGCAGCGGACGGCGCCACACCAGCTTTGCCGCCGTGGACGTCGTCCCGGAGCTGGAGGAGGACCTGGAAGTCGAGCTGAACCAGAACGAGGTGGAGATGGAGTTCGCCAAGTCCAGCGGCCCCGGGGGGCAGCACGTCAACAAGACCTCCTCGGCCGTGCGCCTGAGGCACGTGCCCACGGGCATCACGGTGTTCTGTCAGAGCGAGCGCTCCCAGCACCAGAACCGCGCATTGGCGCTGAAGATACTCGAATCGAAGCTCTACGAGCACGAGCGCCGCAAGCGGGAAGAGGAGCTGGAGGAGCTGTACGACGAGAAGGGCGAGATCGCCTGGGGCAGCCAGATACGGTCCTACGTGCTGCAGCCCTACCAGATGGTGAAAGACCTTCGCACGGAGCTGAAGACGGGAAACCCGCAGGCGGTGCTGGACGGCGACCTGATGCCATTCATGGAGGCATACCTGCGCTGGCGGTTGGAGCAGAAGAGCGGCGCCGCCGAGAGCTGACCCCCGCGCGCGAGCGAGTATGGCCCGGATGCAGAGCATAGGTCGCGGCGTGCTCACCGCCTGGCGGCGGCTCCGCGAGATGACCGCCAGCGCCAGCCCCGCTCGCATCGCCGTCTCCAGCTTCGCGCTGGTCATCCTGATCGGCACGCTGCTGCTGATCCTGCCGGTCAGCAGTCGGACGCGCCAGTGGACCCATCCGGTGGACGCCCTGTTCACCTCCACAAGCGCCGTCTGTGTCACGGGGCTCATCGTCAAGAGCACGCCCCACTACTGGTCGCTGTTCGGTCAGCTTGTGATCCTGGCGCTCATCCAGGCCGGCGGGCTGGGCATCATGACGATGGGCGCCTTCGCGGCCATCCTGATCCAGCGTCGGCTCTCGATGCGCTTCGAAGCGATGATCTCCGACCTGGTGGAGGTGGAGGCCACCGAGAGCGTGTGGACGCTGGTGCGGTTCATCTGCGTGTTTACGCTGCTGGCGGAGGCGGCGGGGGCGCTGTGCCTGTATTTCGGCTGGCGGGCCAGCTTCGAGGAGCCCCTCGGGTGCCTCTACCACAGTGTGTTCCACTCGGTAAGCGCCTTCTGCAACGCCGGCTTCAGCCTGAACGACAGCAGCCTGATGAACTACGTCGGTTCGGTGCCGGTGAACCTGGCGGTGTGCGGGTTGATCGTGCTGGGGGGCATCGGGTTCGTGGTGGTGCGCGACGTGGTGGGCTACAGCCGGTGGAGGCTGTTCGCGCGACGGGGCAAGCGCCCGCGTTTGTCCACCCATACGAGACTGGCCCTGGTGGTGACCGGCGCCCTGCTGGTGGTGGGTTTCCTCGGGTTCCTGGCGATCGAATCGGGCAACTCGCTCCACGGCGCGCCTGCCAAGAGGAAGGTGCTGGCATCTCTGTTCCAGTCGGTGACACCGCGGACGGCCGGGTTCAACACGGTGGACACCGGGGCGGCGGCCCTGGCGCCGGCGACGGCGTTCTTGCTGATGGTCCTGATGTTCATCGGCGGCAGCCCGGGCAGCACTGCCGGGGGCATCAAAACGACCACTCTGGGCATCACCGTGGCCAGCGTCGTGGCCACCCTGAAGGGCAGGAAGAAGGCAGAGATGTTCCACCACTCGGTCTCCGAGGAGACGGTGCACCGGGTGGCGGGCATCATCCTGCTGTCGGTGGTCGCCGTGGTAGTCGGCGTGTTCAGCTTGCTCATCACCGAGCGGGGCGAGTCCTTCCAGAAGATCGCCTTCGACGCCATCAGCGCGTTCGGCACCGTGGGGCTGAGCCAGGGTCTGACCGGCCCGGGCTCTGCCGTCAGCAACTGGGGCAGGCTGGTGCTGACGGCGCTGATGTTCATCGGCAGGCTGGGGCCCATCACCCTGGTGCTGAGCGTGGCCAGGATGAAGGAGATGGCCGTCTACGAGTATCCCGAGGAACGCATCATGGTCGGCTGAGACACCATCTCAGAACCCCGTTCGTAACGAGGGCGGGCGAGAAGGCCCAGGGCAAGGCGGCAGCCTTGCAATGCCTGCGGGGGCATGTACAATGGCATGGGGAACCGTAGACCGCTGGTCCACGCGCCATGGCAGAGCCAGACTACTACGACGCCCTCGGTGTCAGCCCGGATGCCTCCCAGGAACACATACGGAAGGCATACCGGCGGCTGGCCAAGGAGCATCACCCTGACCGCCACGGGGGCAGCAAGGCTGCCGAGGAGAAGTTCAAACAGGTCTCGGACGCCTACAGCGTCCTGGGTGATCCAGAGAAGCGCAAGCAATACGACCGGCTGCGCCAGGCGGGGATGCGCGGCGGCAGGTTCGAGGGGTTTGAGGGGATGGAGGACCTGTTCGGCGACCGTTGGAGGAGCGGGGAGGGCTTCCGCTTCGAAGACCTGGGGGGGCTGAACGACCTGTTCAGCCGCATGTTCGGCGGCGGCCGCCAGCGGGCCGAACAGGCCCCGCGCCGACGCGGGCAGGACATCACCAGCTCCATCACCATCCCGTTCGAGACGGCCATCGAGGGCGGCAAGGTGCAGGTGAGCATCCCCCGGCAGAAGACGTGCCCCTCCTGCAGCGGCTCCGGTGCGGCCCCGGGCAGCAGCGCCGAGAGCTGCCCTCGCTGCGGCGGCAGCGGCGAGGTGCTGTCCGGCCAGGGCGGCTTCAGTGTGGCCCGCCCTTGCCCCACCTGCTTCGGACGCGGCCGCATCATCCAGCAACCCTGCACCCGGTGCCGGGGCGGCGGCACCGTACAGGACACCTCGCGGGCGGACGTGACCATCCCCAAGGGCATCCAGGACGGACAGAAGCTGCGCCTGGGCGGCCTGGGCCAGCCGGGTGCCGGCGGCGGGCCCCAGGGAGACCTGCTGCTGGAGGTGCACGTGCGCCCGCACCCCCGGTTCGAGCGACGGGCGCGCGACATTCACAGCAAAGTCACGGTGGGCATGGTGGAGGCCGCGCTGGGCACCGAGGTGGACGTGCAGACGCTCGACGGCTTGGTAACCATGAAGGTGCCGGCGGGCATCCAGCCGGGGCAGAAACTGCGGCTGCCGGGCCGCGGCCTGGAGACCTCCGACGGCCGCAAGGGCGACCATTACGTGGAGGTCAAGGTGAGCATCCCCCGCGAGCTGAGCGCCGAGCAGAAGCAACTGCTGGAGAAGCTGCGTAGGGCCCCGGCCGTCAGCGCCAGGTGACCCGGGCGCGGCGTTACGGTCAGGTGCTGGAACGATGGAGGAGCAGAGACCAATGATGCAGGCCAGACCGCTGGAAGGAAGCGGCTTTTTCCAGGAGTTCCTCAGCGACTTCCATCGTGTGCGACGCGCTCTGCGGGGAAGCCGCAAGAGCGTCTGGCAGCCGCCCACCGACGTGTATGAGACCGACGACGAGATCGTCATCAAGATGTCTGTGCCGGGCGTGCAGACCGACGATGTCCGCGCAGTCTGCAACGGGGAGGTCATCACCGTAAGCGGTGTGCGCAGGGGGCCTGATCCGGGCAAGGTGCGCGCCTATCACCAGATGGAGATGCGGAACGGTTACTTCGAGCGCAGCATTGCCATCCACCGGCCGTTCGATCCGGCGGAGGCACACGGGGAGTACAGGGAAGGATTCCTGTACGTGTTCGTTCCGAAGGCGCCCAAATCTGTCAGGCGGGTCATCTCCATACGGCTGACCGTGTGAGACAGACCAGCCCACCGGAGCGGGGGAGAGCCGTGGAACCAGAGGAACAGGGACAAGCCAAGCAGGATGAGGAACTGAGCGGCGGAGCGAAGGTCGAGTCCGCCCCGGCCGCCGCAGGGGAGCAGCCCATCGAGCGGGCCGAACTGCCCGAGGACCTGGCGGTGCTGCCTCTGGAGGAGAACATCGCCTTCCCCGGCATGGTCGTGCCCCTGCACGTGATCGACGCCGGCGACCTGGAGCTGGTCGAGCAGATCATGCTCGGCGAGAAGCAGTTCATGGCCATCGGCGTCCGACCGGGAGCCGAAGAGGGCTCCCGCAAGCCGGGCGACCTGTACCAGATGGGCTCCGCCTGCGTCGTGCTGCAGATGCTGCGCATCCCGGACGGCTCCATCCGCCTGCTGGCCCAGGGTCTGGCGCGGGCCCGCGTCGAGCACTACACCCAGACCAAGCCCCACCTGGTCGCCCGGGTCAGCTACCCGGCCGAGACGGAAGAGGAGGACGTTGAGTCGAAGGCGCTGATGCGCAACCTGCGCGAGCAGTTCATGGAGATGGTCTCGAACCTGCCCCACGTGGGCGACGCCGCCCGAGTGGCCGTTGCCAACGTCGAGGAACCCGGCGCGCTGTGCGACCTTGTGGCTTTCCAGCTCAACATTGACCTGGCCGAGAAACAGGACATCCTGGAGACGCTCAGCATCAAGGAACGCCTCCAGAAGGCCACTCGCCTGCTGGCCCGGGAGATGGACTTCATGGAGGTCGCAAAGCGCATACAGAGCGAGGCGCGCGACGAGATCACCAAGAGCCAGCGCGAATACTACCTGCGCCAGCAACTGAAGGCCATCCAGGAGGAGCTCGGCGAGATAGCGCCCCAGGAGGCCGAAGCCCAGGAGCTGCGCCGGCAGATAGAGGACAAGGACCTGCCCGAAGAGGCCCGCAAGGAGGCCGAACGAGAGCTGGGACGCCTCGAACGCATCAACCCCGCCAGCCCCGAATACACTGTCGCCCGCACCTGCCTGGACTGGGTCATTGACCTGCCCTGGAAGGAGAGCACCCCGGACAACCTGGACCTGGAGGACGCCCAGCGCATCCTGGACGAGGACCACTACGGGCTGGAGGACACCAAGGAGCGGGTGCTGGAGTTCCTGGCCGTGCGGCGACTGCGAGGGGAGATGAGCGGTTCCA
>CAYFVS010000279.1:0-6291 GCA_964346565.1 uncultured candidatus Brocadiaceae bacterium
TTCAGCATCGGCACCAACGACCTCATTCAGTATACCCTGGCCATTGACCGCGCAAACGAGCACGTGGCGCACATGTACCAGCCCCTGCACCCGGCGGTGCTCCGGTTGATCAGGACCACTGTCCAGGCCGCTCACGACAATGGCATTCGTGTCGCGCTGTGCGGGGAGATGGGCAGCGAGATCATCTACACCATATTGCTGGTCGGGCTCGGCGTGGACGAGTTGATCGTCGCTCCCCCGTTCGTGCTGCCGGAGATAAAGAAGCTGATCCGCACGGTGGACTACACCACCGCCAGGGAGATAGCGGACGAAGTGCTGGCCTGCTCGGAGGTGGACACGGCGATGGACCGGCTGATGGAACTGAACCGCGACCTGCTGCCGATGCTGTTCACCGCCTGAGCCGGCCTCAGTCGGTTCCCCCCTCGGGGCCGGCGCTGCGCTCCCGCCACTGGATGTCGCCTGCCAGCAGCCGCTCGTAGACGGCTTCCGGAACGTAGGGTTTGACGACCTCCTTCCACCCCTCGAATCCCACCAGCCCCTTCACGAAGCTGCTGCTCAGCTCGCATATCTCCCGCGGCGGTATAAGGAACACGGTGCTGATCTCGGGGGCCAGGTCCTCGTTCACGTTCCGCATGGCGTGCTCGAAGCGGTAGTCCTCCTCACTGCGGATGCCGCGCAGGATGTAACGGGCGCCTTTGGACTTCGCGTAGCGCACCAGCAGCTTGGCCTCGAAGCTGTCCACCTCCACGTTGGGGTAGTCGCGGGTGCACTCGCGCAGCATCTCCAGCCGCTCCTCGACGCTGAAGGTGTAACGCTTGTTGGGATTGACCCCGACCGAGACGATGAGCCGCTCGAACAGGGCGGCCCCCTGTTCGATCATGTACATGTGCCCTTCGGTCGGGGGATCGAAGCTGCCCGCGTAGACGCAGGTATCGGCCTTCCTGCCCTCGCTGCTCACCAGTCCGCCCTCCCTAAACGGTCCAGCCTTCACGCGCCAGCAGGCAGCGCTTCCATTCCATGCCCGCCCCGAAACCGCCCGCCCGGCCGTCCTTCCGAACCACGCGATGGCACGGCACGAAGATCGGCACCGGGTTGCGCCCCAGGGCCTGGCCCACGGCGCGCGCCGCCCCGGGCACGCCGGCCAGCTCCGCCAGCTCGCTGTAGCTTACTACCTCCCCGCGGGGCACTTCCATCAGCCGCAGGTAAACGCGCCGCTGGAAGTCGCTGACACCGGCCAGGTCCAGCTCATCCGGTCCGACGCTCATGGGACTGCCCCGGAAGTAACCCGCCAGGGCTCTCAGGAAGCCGGCCATGGCCGCTGAGTGCCGCCTTCGAGCGTCGGTCGGCCGTCCGGGTTCCATCAGCTCCACCTGCGCCAGCTTGCCCCTGCGCACCCGCAACTCGATGCGTCCGCAAGGGCTTATGTAGACGGCCGTTTCCATGGCGGGGTGCCGGCCGGCGGCTAAGACTCCGCCGGGCGCAGCACAGTGTAGCCGTCCGGAGGTTCGTAATCAAACAGCTCGTCCTCGACGCCGGTGTTCAGGCGGATGCGGCTCAGCTCGTAGGTGTGGATGATCTCCCCCCCGCTCTCGTGCAGCACCAGCACGTGGGGCAGCCACCGGCGGTCGGACACTTCGGCCTCTATCGCCGCGTAGCGGGGCGGCGGCTCGTCCTCCCCCAGCCGGGGTGTGAACTTCAATCGGTAGAAGGTCTCCTCCTCGCCCTCCCCGGTCTCCTCCATCCACTGCGCGACGAGTTGCACGTCGTAGTCCTCCAGCAGCGCCTCGCTGCCCTTGCCGTAGCCGAACTGGAGGAACGCCGCCTCGCGCGCGCCCTCCTCGGACGCCCGGTATATCTCGACCTGCTTGTCATCATGGTCCACCAGCCACCACGTCTCGCCGTTGGTATAGAGCTCCTCGTTGCGCGGCTTGCCCAGCTCCAGCCATATGTGGTCGGCCTGCTTGAAGGCCAGCCGCCCGCGGGAGCGTTCCTTCTCCTCCAGCAGGGGAATGGCCCGTTCGTAGGCTACTCGGGCGGTCAGGTCTTTCAGCTCCCGGTTGGCCTCGTCCACGTGGTCCAGAACGCGGCGCACTTCCGGGGCGACCTGGGTCTCTTCCCCGGGCGAGGGGGCCTCCTGTGCAGGCGCCGCGCCGCAACCCAGGGCGGCCGCTGCCACCAGCGCGAGCACCCAGCCGAACGCCGCTGTCGGAGATCGGGTATCCATTGCTCCTAATCGCTAAGTGGCGGCAGGAGGTCCAGGAGTTCATCCAGCTCGGTGATCGTGACGTCCGCCTCCGGCGGGGGCATGTCGCGGCCCGTCTCCAGGAACGCCGTCAGGGCACCGGCCGCCTGCCCGGCCTGGACGTCGAACAGGTAGTCCCCCACAACCAGCAACTGGTAGGGCTCCAGCTCCAGGGAACGTGCGATGCGCAGCACCGGCTGCGGGCTGGGTTTGGGGGAGGCGTGTTCGCGGCTGACCCAGCAGTCAAGCGGCAGCGGAAACCGCTCCAGCACGGCGCGCACCGAATCGGCCGAATTGCGCGTCAGCAGCGCCGTGCGGTAGCCGCGCGTCTTCAGCTCCTCCACCACTTCCATTGCCCCGTCCCGTACCGTGCAGTCGGTGGCGGCCCGCCGTTCGTGGCGCGTGAGGATGGCCTCCATCCGGCGGCGCTCGGCCGGCGCCAGCCGCTCCAGGTGCTCCAGCACCGGACGGTCCGCCGGCACGCCGCACTGGGCGCGGATGCGCTCGAAATCCAGCGGCGAATCCACCAGCGTCCCGTCCATGTCGAAGATGACACCGCGTATCGAGTCCACCGTGGCCCTCGCAGGTGCGTGAGGTATCCACTCCCATGATACGGGTCGGGGCGCCGGCGTTCCAGCGCGCCCGGCGTCAGTCGAACTCCTCGGCTGCCGGTTCGTTGACGGCGAAGGTGAACAGGCGGGCCTCGTCGCTGCCGTGGGTGCTGCCGATGGCCAGCCGGAGTGCGCTCGCGCTCAGATCGTCAAACGCCAATGTGCGGAACCGCTGATGGTTACTGCGCTCCTCGTGCACCGTGGACCAGCGGCCTTCGACCTCTGCCTCGATGCGGAACGCCTTCACCAGTTCCGGCGGCGGCGCGGTGGGGCTCTGCTCGGGCCGGAAATGACTCAGGGCGACGGGGCGGCTCAGGTTGCTGTCGAATGCCAGCGTGATGGAACGGACGCGACGGGGTTGCTTCCATCGGTACTCGACCCAGTCGCCGGAGGAACTGTGCCAGGAGTGGTCCTCATCGTGCACCTGGCGGTTTGTGCCGTCCCGCAACGGCTCGGGGTTGCCGACCGAGGCGGACAGGGCGGCCTGCTGAGTGGCCGGCCCGAACCGACGGCTGAAACCCGGCAGGTAGCAGTCGCAGGCCAGCAGCTTCTGCTGGATGCTGTCCAGGGCGCCACCTGCGGCGCATTCCCGCGGCGAGAGGCCGCGCCGCAGGGCGTAGGCGGCCGCAGTGCCCACGGCCTGTCCCATCAGCGAACAGGTGCCCATCACCCGGGTGCTGCTCATGCCGATGTGAGTGCAAGAGGCGTCGCGCCCGGCCATCCACAGGTTGGCGACGTTGCGGGAGTAGAGCGACCGGAGCGGGATGCCGTAGAGGTCAGGCACCTCGCCGAATTGCGCCGGCGGCCCCGGGTCCCAGATGCCGGCCGGCGGGTGCCGGTCCATGGCCCAACCGCCGTAGGCGACCACATCCTCGAACCGGCCGCCCGACTCGATGTCGCCCTGGCACAGCAGGTGGTCGCCCACCAGCCGTCGGCTCTCGCGCTTGGCCGGCAGGAACTGCACCCAATCCAGCGCCAGGTTCTCGGTCTCGTGCTCGCTGCGGTTCTTCACGTAGTCCCACACGCCGTAGACGATGCGCAGCAGTTCGTCGCGCACCTGCTCAGTATCGGCGATGGTGTCCCGGTCCCCGCCCAGCTCGACCCACCAGTATCCGAACGCCGGGTGCCACACGGCGCGGTGGGGCAGGTCCTCCGGTCGCTCGAATCGGTAGGCCCACGTCGGCGGGGTGAACGCTATGGGCCGCTCGGTCTGTCTGGCTCCGAACAGGCAGCTCATGCCCATCGTGTGGTCGTCCGGCTCCTCGGGGGCCAGGGATTCCCCGAACTCCTCCCGGCCTTCCCGTCCGTGGCGGAACTCGGCGCCGGCCAAGGCTGCCGTGACGGCGTCGCCCGTGCAGTCGGCGAACTGGGCCGCTTCCACGCGGATGCGCTTCTGCGTGGTGAGCTGCCAGCCGGTGACCTCGGTGACGCGCTCGCCGTCCTGGCGTGCGTCGTAACAGGAGCAGTTAAGCAGCAGCCGCAAGCGGGCCTGCTCGGCGGCGGCCCGCCACAGCACCGTGTCCCACAGCGAGTAGCTGCGTTGGGGGTTGACGGCCAGGTTCTGCAGTTGCAGTTCCTCCAGGATGCCCGTCTCCCGGGCGTCCGGCCGGCTGCCGTGCTGGCAGGCGCCGGTGATGTGGATGCGGCACTCGCTGGAGGCGTTGCCGCCCAGCACAGGTCGGTCGTGCATCAGCACGGTGTTCAGCCCGCAACGGGCAGCCGCCAGTGCGGCGCACAGGCCCGCCATGCCCCCGCCGATGACGCAGAAGTCCGTCGTCAGCTTCTCCTCGTTCAACATGCTTGAGAAACTCCTCTGAGTTCCCGACCAGACGTCACCAGTGTCACACGTCGCCTCAGTTGGCTTCAACCATCCGAATGGCTTCGTTGGGGCAGTGCCATGCACACAGGCCGCAGCCGACGCAGTCGTCCGCCCCCGGGCGCTGTTCGTAGGGGCAGATGCGCTCGCAGATTGGCCCGCCACGCTCCCGGCAGCCGGCGCACGCGTCCGTGCGCAGGGCCTTGAGGCCCGTCGGCCGGACGGCGCCGGGCATCCCTCCGTGGTAGAAGGCCAGTGCCGTGCAGCTCTCTACACAGCAGTTGCACACCTCGGCCAGGATTCCCAGGCTGTATATGGCGTGGGGGACCTGACCGGAGTCTGCCGCCGCCCGGCAGATGCGCTTCGCTTCCCGCCGGGATACGCGGCGTCCGACGCCGCCCATCCGTTGCAGGACCGCCACCAGGCCGAAGCTCAGGCACGTGTCCATTCGGTGTTCCCCGTGCAACTCGTGCCGGCAGGGCGGGGCGGTCGCGCGGCAGGCGCAGGGGATGACCGCTACGTGTTCGTGCTCCTCAATCAGCTCCAGCAACGTGGGCGTGGTCACGGCCTGCTGCGTGCGCGGCCTTGTCAGCGGCAGCGAACGCGCGTAGAGCACGGTTCTGGCGAACAGCCTCAGCACCGGCCGCAGCGTGACTCGGCCGACGCGCGTATCGGCCAGGGAGGCAAGCCAGCGTCCCGCCGCGATCGCCAGGGCGGCGGGGCGGAAAAGCAGCAGCCGCGCCAGCTTGCTCATAGCGTCCCTTGCCCTGAGGAGGAGGTCAGGCTACCGGCTTGCTGTGCCTGCGGCAAGGGCGCCGGGCCGGCTGAGGCAGGCCGGTGGGGCAGGTCAATGCTCTGGCGTGTGTTGACCCGGCTGAGCCCAGGCCCTCTCAAGCTTAGCCCTTCTTCCGAGGGCGCCGCACTCCAACGAGCAGCAACAGGTTAAGACAGGCCCACAGCCCCCAGGCCAAGGCCCATGCCGTCGCGAGTGGGGTTTCTGCGGGTCGCTCGGGGGAATGCAGGATAAGCTCGGCGATGGGGTATGCGCACAGAGCCGCATAGAGGAGCGTTAGCAACAGCAGCCAGTTCACAGCTGAGGGTCTGCCGGACGCCAGTCTTGCGGAACTCTCAACGATCATGATGCCAAGGAGGATCCCGACCCAGGACACATGGCCGACGAAAAGACCAACAACGCCGACAACCAGCGACGTGGCGCCAAAGAAGAAGCACGAGAGAGCGGCAGCGCCAGACGATGCGTCTCGCGCGGAGCGGTTCATCGAGCAATCCTCTGCGCCCGTGGGTAGAGCCTCTGCGGCATTCTACGTGAGCACACCTTCGTCATCAACCATCGCCTCGGCAGCCGAGATAGCCGTAGGCCCATGTGGCTGACGGCGGTGAGTTTGGGTTGCCGACGGTGCTGCCGCACTTGACAATGCACCCAACACGTGTATGCTATCCATTGCCCTGCGGGGAACCGGAAGGTCCGCCGCGTGGTGAGGACTCCGAACCGGCCCCCATGGCTTGCCGGCTGCGGCGGCCCTGTCCGCGTGTGGCGGGCTCGCGCGGGAACGACCCGCGCCGCGCCGTGCGCTCCGATTGAGCCGGCCTGGCGGGCCTCGATG